>NZ_JBWZCI010000026.1:0-59215 GCF_059383495.1 Pseudarthrobacter sp. RHLT3-21 | reverse complement strand
CGAGCTCCTGCCCCTCCGACGACAACGCATTGTCACCCGCGCCGTCAAACGCAAGATGTCCAACTGGCCACTCAAACGAATACCAAAGAAACCTAAGTAAACGGCATTGCACCTAGGCCAGAACCTGCAGAGCGGACGACGGCGGGTTCCTCCCGCCGTCGTCCGCTCAGTACTGGTGCGGCAAGAGTCAGTTCTTGACGACGTCCAGCTCGATCACAGCCCAGGACAGCGCCGGCAGCGTCACCCGGAGTTCGGAGCCGCTCGCCTTTGCGCCATCCAGCGGCTTGAGCCCCACCTGGTTCGGACTGCTTTGGGTATTGGCCGTGAAACGGTCCCCGCCTTCCGGAATTTCCAGGACCTCGGCACGGACTACCCGGCGGGCATCGAACCCGCGCAGGGCGACCTCGACGTCGGCAGCTTCATCCAGGCCGCGGTTCGCGAAGAACAGTGCCAGGCGACCCGTTTCCTCGTTCCACGTTGCGCTGACGTCCACCAGGTCGGTGCCGCCGAAGCGGGCATTTTCGTACTTGTCTGAGTCCACGGACAGGCGCAGGATCTGGCCCTTGGCGAGCTCTGCCATGCGGGCGAACGGGTGGAAGATTGTCTGCTTCCAGGCCGGACCGTTTTCCTCGCTGAGGATCGGGGCAATGACGTTCACCAGCTGGGCCTGGTTGGCGATTTTGACACGGTCGCCGTGGCGGAGCAGCGAGTTCAGCAGGGTTCCCACCACCACGGCGTCCGTCACGTTGTACTTGTCCTCGATGACCCGGGGGTGTTCGCGCCAGCCCGCCTTGGCGACGTTGTGCGGCTGGTCCTCGGTGTCCAGGCCGCGCTGGTACCAGACGTTCCACTCGTCGAAGGACAGGTTGATGTGCTTCTTGTGTTTGCCCTTGGCGCGCACGGCGTCGGCGGTGGCGATCACGGACTCGATGAAGTAGTCAGTGTCCACTGCGCTGGCGAGGAAGCTGCCGACGTCGCCCTCGTGCTCCTGGTAGTAGGCGTGGAGGGAGACGTAGTCCACCTCGTCGTAGGTGTGCGTCAGGACAGTCTGCTCCCAGTCGCCGAACGTCGGCATGCCGGAGCTGGAACTTCCGCAGGCCACCAGTTCAATGTCCGGGTCCACGAAGCGCATGGCTTTGGCAGCTTCCTGAGCCAGGCGGCCGTATTCCTCGGCGGTTTTGTGGCCGATCTGCCACGGCCCGTCCATCTCGTTGCCCAGGCACCAGAGCTTGATGTCGAACGGATCCTTGTGGCCGTTCTTGGCGCGGAGGTCTGACCAGTAGGTGCCGCCGGGGTGGTTGGCGTATTCCACGATCTCGCGGGCTGCGTCCACTCCCCGGGTGCCCAGGTTGATGGCTTCCATGATTTCCGTGCCGGCCTGGCGGGACCAGTCCACGAATTCGTGCAGGCCGAACGCGTTGGTTTCCACGGTGTGCCAGGCGCCGTCCAGCCGGCGGGGACGGTTCTCCCGCGGGCCGATGCCGTCTTCCCAGTTGTAGCCGGAGACGAAGTTGCCGCCAGGGTACCGGATGACGGTGGCGCCGAGCTCCTTGACGAGCTTGAGCACGTCCTGGCGGAAGCCGTTCTCATCAGCCTCCGGGTGGCCCGGCTCGTAGATGCCGGTGTAGACGCAGCGGCCCATATGCTCCACGAAGGAGCCGAAAAGGCGGCGGGGGACTTCGCCGATGGTGAAGTCGCGGTCGAGGGTGATCCGTGCGCGGGACATGTTCGGTATCTCCTTGGTTGTGGAACAGGAATGTTGGTAGGTGTTTGTTGGCAAGCGTTAGGTGCCGGTTCAGGTTCCGGCGAGTCCCGTCGTCGCGACGCCCTTGATGATCTGGCGCTGGAAGAACAGGAAGACGAGGATCAGGGGCAGCGCCGCGAGGAGCGCGGAAGCCATGTTCTGCGCGTACTGGATGCCGTACGCGCTCTTGATGGTTTGCAGCCCCACCGGAAGGGTGAGGAGCGCGCCGTCGTTCGTGGCGATGAACGGCCACAGGAAGTTGTTCCAGGCGCCAATGAACACGAAGATCGCGACGGCGGCCAGGATGGGCCGGGACAACGGCAGGATGATCTGGGTGAAGATCCGCAAGCGGCTGGCACCGTCCATCACAGCGGCTTCCTCAAGTTCACGCGGGATCTGGTCGAAGAACTTCTTGAGCACGAACACCATGGCCGGGTGGATGACCTGCGGCAGGATGATGGCCCACGACGTATCGATCAGGTGCAGCGCCAGCATTTGGTAAAAGAGCGGGATGATGAGGACCGGCGGCGGGATGATGATCGAGGCGATGATCACCGTCATCAGCACCTTCTTGCCCTTGAAGTCGATCCGGGACAGGGCGTAGGCCACCAGCGCCGAGATCACCAGCGTGATCGCCGTGGTGGCTGCCGAGGTGTAGAACGAGTTCCAGGTCCAGAGCGGGATGTTGCCGTCCTGGAACACCTTGACGAACGCTTCAGCGGTAAAGCCCGACGGCGGCATCCAACTGACCTTCGGAGAGGCGGCATCCGTCTCGGTCTTGAAAGCGGTGGCCGTGGCCCAGGCAAACGGAATGAGCCACAGCACGGCGATGAACGCCGCAACAGCGAGCGCGGCGATTTTGCCTGCGGTCATCTTCCTGCGCGGGCGGCGGATCCCTTCGCTGGTGCTTGTGCGTGGGGTGGTACGGGTGAGGGTAGGGGTTGCCATGGTTATGCACTCCTGCGGTGGGTGATGACGAACTGCATGACCGAAATGAGCACGATCAGTCCGAAGAAAATGTAGGAGATGGCTGCGGAGTACCCCAGCCGGTAGCCGGTGAAGCCGGTTTCAAAGATGTACTGCACCACCGGGCGGGTTGATCCTCCGGGCCCGCCGGCGGTCATCTGGTACACCTGATCAAAGATCTTCAGGGACGCAAGGATCTGGAGGAGCACGATCATCACCGTGGTGGGGGTCAGTTGCGGCAGGGTGATCGAGAAGAACTGCCGCCAGGCTCCGGCGCCGTCCAGGGACGCTGCTTCGTAGTGCTGTGCGGGGATGTTCTGCATCGCGGCCAGGTACAGCAGGAAATTGAACCCCACGGTCCACCACAGCGTGGCGATGACGATCGCCCACATGGCCACGTTGGGATCGTTGAGCCAGGCGACTTTGGGGAGGCCCATCTTGGAGAGGAAGTCATTGATCAGGCCAAGCTGCGGGTTGTACATCCAGGTGAAGAACAGCGAGACCACGGTGGAGGCCAGCAGGTACGGGGCAAAGTAGGAAAGCCGCCACAGCCACTGGGCAGGCAGCCCGACGTTCAGCAGCGCCGCCATCACCAGGGCAACGAGGACCAGCGGGACGGTGCTGATGACGGTGAAGTAGAGCGTGTTTCCCAGGGAGCGCCACATATCAGCGTCGGCCAGAGCCTCGGCGTAGTTCGCGAAGCCGATCAGGCTGTCATTGGCGCCGGTCAGGGACTTGCCCGTCAGGCTCATGTAGAAGCCATAGAGAATGGGCCACACCAGGAAGACAAGGAAAAAGACCAGGAACGGGGCAGTGAATCCCCAGCCGCTCAGGTTGCTCCTGGTGCGGCTCTGTAAGGGGCGGCGCGTTGGTTGGGGTTGGATCCCTGTGGCGATGTCCGGCTGACCGGTGCTGCGCCGGGACGCTAGTGAAGAACTCATGAAGGACTCCTTTGTCGCTCGGTGCCGTTAGACCGGGTTGGGCCGGGAAAGAAGGGTGTTGGTGCGGTGCTCAAAGGCGTCCCAACCTGCGGCCGCCTTATCGCGGCCCAGGAACACGTTCTGGACGTTCTCCGCAAAGTAGGTCTGCCAGTCCGAGCCCGAGCCGCTGAACCAGGCTTCGGGATCGTAGGCGATGATGTCCGCTGCGTTGGCGTAGTGGATCTGCGGCGTGAGGTCGCGGTATGCCTGCGACTGGACCACGGGTTGGTAGGCCGGGATGTGGCCGGCTTCTGCCCAGGAGATTGATCCTTTGAGGACATCGCTCACGAACTTGTAGACGTCCCGCCGTTTCGCTTCATCCACATTCAGCTGCCGCGGCAGGACGAACGAGTGCGAGTCTGCGTAGGATGCCGGCGTTCCGTACAGCGTGGGAATGGTGGCTGCGTCCACCGGAAGTCCGGCTTTCTTGAGCGTGGGCAATTCCCACACTCCGCTGAACAGCATTCCCGAGTCGCCGCGGGCGAATTCCGCGATGCCCGTGCTGATGTCGCCGGCCTTGGCAGCGATGGTGTCGTCAAAGAGCGATGCCATGAATTCCAAGGACTCAATCGCGGCGTCGCGGTCCACCTTCATCGGCTGGCCCGGGATCAGTTCCATGTCCGCGCCATGCTGCTTGTAGAGCGTGTAGAAGAGCCGCCACATCTGGGAGCCACTGCCGAGGTAACCGAAGGACAACCCATGGGCCTGGGTGACCTTCTGCATTTCCCTGGCCATGGCCATGAACTTCTGCGGAGAAGTTACTTCCTGCAGTTGTCCGTTGCCGCCGAGGACGCCGGCTTTGCTGGCGATGTCCGTGTTGTAGAACATGACGAACGGGTGCGAATCCAGCGCGATGGAGAACACCTTGCCGTTCTGCTGGCTCTTCTCCCAGATGCGCGGGGCAAAGTTTTCACCGGTGACGCCGTGCTCGGCCAGCAGGTCCATGTCCCAAGGGTCAATGAGCCCGCCGGGGGCGTATCCGGGAACCCGGCTGGCATGCATGATCGCGGCTTCCGGTGGCCGCCCGCCTGCCGATGCCATGGCCAGTTTGGTGTAGTACGGCGGGCCCCAGGCCAGGACCGTGGGTTGCACCTTGAAGCCGGGGTTGGCCTGGTTGGCGCTGTTGATCATTGCCTGCATCTTGATGCCGTCACCGCCGGACAGCAGGTGCCAGAACCCGATGTCCCGCATGTCAGAGGCTTGGGCGTTCCCGCCGCAGCCCGTCAGGCCGCCTGCTACCAGGACACTGCCTAATGCTGCCGATCCTGTCAGTAACTGCCTTCGGGACAACTGCTTCCCTAAAAATTCAAACTGCTTCACCCGTCACTCCTTTGGATGGGTCCGCTGAAAGGTCACTTCTTGTTGCTCAAAACTCCGGTGCAGGCGCGTCCCGTTCCCGGGCCGATGCCTTCAGGGGGTGACGCACGCCTCACATTACATCGATGTAATGGACAGGGCAAGAGAAAATTGTTAGCGCACACAATTGGTGGGCCGCTCTCGTTTCAGAGGCGGCTGCTGTCCCGCTCCACGATGGTGTAGTCCATGGAAACCACGCGCTGCTCGTGGCCCCTGTCGGCCATCCGCTCCGTGAGCAGGCGCAGAGCTTCACTGGCAATGGCACGCTTGTCGAAGGAGACCGTGGTCAACGACGGAACGGCGTAGCGGCCGTCGGCGATGTCGTCAAAGCCCGCCACCGCAATGTCCTCCGGGATGCGCAGACCCCTCTTCCACAGCACACTCAGGGCGCCGATGGCCATGGAATCCGTGAAGCAGAACAGCGCCTCGGGCAGCGGATGTGAGTCCAGGTAGGCAGTGAGCGCATCGGCAGCAGTCTCTGGAGTCCACTTTTCGCAGGGAATCAGCAGCGACTCGTCCCGTTCGATACCAAGGATCTCCAACGCCTCTTCATAGCCCCGAGTTCTCTGTATCGCCGCAGCCGATCCCCTGCCTTGGGTAGTTCCCAAGACGGCGATCCGTCGGCGCCCGGACTGTGCCAAGGCGAGAGTCATGTCGCGGGCGGCAGCGAAGCTATCCACGAAGACGCGGTCGGCGAGCCTTTGCGTGACCTCGCCGAGCAGGACCACGGGCGGAAGGGCAACGCCCACCTGGACGGCGCTTTCGTCCAGCACCACAGGATTAAGGATCAGTCCGTCGATCAGGTTGGAGCGGGCGCGCACCATGAGTTCATGCTCGCGCTGGGGATCGGAGCCGGTTTCCTCGATCTGCACGATCCAGCCCTGCTCGTGGGCCACTTCCACAATGTTGTGGGCAATTTCTGCCGAGTACGGCGTGCCAAGATCAGGCAAGGCCAGCGCAATGACACCGGACCTCCCATTGCGCAGTCCGCGGGCGGAGAGGTTGGGCACATAATCCAGCTCGAGAATGGCCTGCTCCACCTTGGTCCTGGTGGCTCCGCTGACCGGAATGATGCCGTTCATGACATTCGAGACAGTCTTGGGTGAAACGCCGGCACGACGCGCGACATCCTTGACCGTTGCGCGCACTGCTCCCCTTTCAAAGCCTTTTGGGCCAAAGCCGGCGGCCAGTGAATGCCGCTGCGGATGACCTGCTGACGATGTTACCTCCCGCCTCGGCGGGCGGCGGCCGAAGCGTCTTGACAGGGAAATTGTTAGCGCTCACAGTTGGTGGAACGAAACTTACCTTCACCCGAAAGCCGAGTACATGAAGAACTGGGCAGGAAATCTCAACTACTCATCAGCGGACGTCGTGCGCCCGGAGTCGGTGGCTGAGCTCGCCCAGATGGTGGCGCGTTCCAGCCGGGTCAAGGCCCTGGGATCGCGGCACTCCTTCAACCGCATAGGGGACACCGACGGCGTGCACGTGCTGCTGGATGCACTGCCGCAGCACATCGAACTCGACTCGGCACAGCAGAGGGTCCGTGTCAGCGGCGGAGTGAGCTACGGCGCCCTGTGCCGTACGCTGCAGCAGTCCGGCCTGGCCATCCACAATCTGGCATCACTGCCCCACATTTCCGTGGCAGGGGCAGTCCAGACGGGCACCCATGGATCCGGCGTGAATAACCCCTCCCTGGCCGGAGCGGTGGAAGGCATTGACCTGGTCCGGCCCTCCGGCGAGCAGGTATCGCTGTGCCGCGCGGACGGCGAGGAGTTCCTGGGCAGCGTGGTGGGCCTGGGCGCTCTGGGCATCGTCACCGGCCTCCAGCTTGCCGTCCGGCCGAGCTTCAGCATGCGCCAGCGTGTTTTGGAAAACCTGCCGTGGGAACGGGCGCTGGCGGACTTCACACAGCTTGTGTCCAGTGCCTACAGCGTATGTCTTTTCACCGATTACGTGGGCGATTCCATCAGCCAGGTCTGGCTCAAGGCGCTGGACTCGGAGCCTCCCCTCGGTGAACTGTTCGGTGCCACGGCAGCCATCGGCCCGCGGCACCCGTTACCGGGGATGTCGGCCGAGAACTGCACCGTGCAGATGGATGAGCCCGGGCAATGGCTGGACCGGCTACCGCACTTCCGCCACGAGTTCACGCCCAGCAACGGTGAGGAGCTACAGAGCGAATTCATCCTGCCGCTGGAGCAGGCACCTGCCGCACTCCAGGCAGTGCGGAGCCTGGCAGACAAACTTTCGCCGCTGCTGTTTGTCTCCGAAATCCGGACCGGCGCCGCGGACGAATTCTGGCTCAGCCCCTTCTACCGGCAGCAGAGCGTTGCGCTGCACTTCACCTGGAAGCCGCTGCAGCCGCAGGTGGAAGCCGTTCTTCCGCAGCTCGAGGACCTGCTTCGGCCGTTCGGGGCCAGGCCGCACTGGGGCAAGCTTTTCACGCCCGACGGTCACGACTGGGAGTCCCTCTACCCCCGCTTTGCGGACTTCCGCTCGCTGGCATCTGCGCGATCCGGAGGGAAAATTCCGCAACGGGCTGCTGGACAGCATCCTCGGAGTCCCGGCGGTGAGCTCACGCTAGGAGGCGGTTGGCGGGGCAGTGAGCGGACGACGGCGGGACTTCCCGCCGTTGACCGTTTCCGATTTGTCAGGCGTCGCTGTGGGCGAGGTCGGTAGAGAGTTCGCGGTGGGGCGTCGGCCTGGTCCAGACGGGTCTTGTCCCGGGTCTCGAAGACGCCAACACTGGTGAGTCCAGACCTACTGCCATCCCAGCCCAGCGTCGTATGGCGACTAGCTGTCGAAGCCGGCTCTGCGCTTCACCCGGCCTGGTCCAGGCAGAGCTTACACCGCCATCGGGCGATAGTGGCGACCCGTGAGATTTGTCGTCCACTCGCGTGCCATTCCAAGGTCCGGGCAAATAACGGCCCGTGACAGATGGGTAGGGTGATCCTGAGTCGACTGCGCGGCTCTAGGCCGATGTTGCCAGCGCCGAAGCCAGCCCAAGTCCTGCACCCCCGGGCCCGCGCGCGTAATGCGTGAGAATGCCGTCGACGTTAGTGCTCCCCGCTCCAAGCCTCTGAGTGCGTCGCCGAACAACGATTCGACGACGTGGTCCGGCTCAACCGGCCACGTCGACTCTGGAAACCGATACACCAAAACCCAGATTCAGCAATTGCTGCCCGTTTTGCATTAAGTTCAGCTTGCTAAAAAATGGCAGCCAGTCATTTCCGGAGCGACTTGAATTCGCAATAACCACATAGGAAACAGCGAATTTCGCGCGGTCCACGGACCGTCCACTTTCAGGGATCAAGCCAAGCCAGCGTGACCTCAGCGGTTCTTTTGTCTCGCTCTCTATTATTTTCCGTATCTCATCGCGAAAGCTGCCGTCGGCAACAAAAGTTGTAGCCGAAACTGTCCCTTGGGCGAACAGGTGGCTGAGCGTAGATGAGCGCGATTTTCTCTTGACATGAATAAACTCCCCGTTTGAAGCCAACACGTCGCACACTTCAATGCCGCTGGTTGCACCTCCAGGCCGCTTAATTTTTGCGTCCAGGAGCAGAAGGTCTGCGGGCAAGGTCGCGGCCAGACGTTTGTTGTAGTCAGCTTCGACTTCGCCGGCACTTGAGGCGATGAGGGATGTAACGGACGGCGCTAAGGATGCCGCGAATTGGTCAACCTTGGCCACCAAAGAATCACTGACGACGAACCAACGGCCTTCAATAAGAACGTGCAGTTTTGACAAGTGGCGTTGCTCCGTCACCAGGCATTGGTACAAGCTCCACCTTGCGTCAAAGTCATTGGAACGGCTGAATCGCACTGAAACTTTCCGCGATTTCAACCGATCGAGCGTAATTCCAGAGCGTTCGTCGCCGAGTCGGTCCAGGTATTCGTCCAAATCGAGGTCGTCATACTCCTCCGCCCGGGTCCCGCCGATCCTAAAGGCATCGACATCTTCCCAAACGATCGCTTCTGGCATGGCCATATGCGTGTTGGACGTATCTCCAGCAATCAGCTGCTGTTCCAGCAGTTTGTTTAGCTGCGCCGTGATTGTGGCATCGCTGACCAAGGCCAAGTGGTCGATCCATTCGAAGTCGGCTTTGTACGAATCCTCGGCGAAGGCTAGGAGCAGTTCGCTGCAGAGCTTTGGTAGATCAGCCGGCGTAATATCCAAGTTCACGATGAGAGCATCGGATCCGGACAACCGCTTCGCAAACGACTTATCGCGAGGCTCGCCTGTTACGGCACGGAGCATATCGCGCGACACATCGACCCCGAATGTTGGAAGCTCGGAGCTCTTGCTGGCCTGCGTGTTCTTAGTCACCACCATGTCTTCGAATGTTTTTGTGTCGAGACTGCGTATGTGACGCGGATCGATGCGATTCAAAGCCACCTTCAACCCGAACTGATGTTCGACTTTAGATAGATCGAGGAAACTTCGTCCGTATCCGAATGTGAATGCGAAGAATCTGCCATCAACTTTTAGAACCAGGAGACCTGAAGCTGAAGACGTTGTCAAGGATAGTTGCGCACCCGTGAGAAGCGGCTGCACAAAAGTCACCCAGGCTGGACGGGACGAAGGGCGAGATGAGTAGAAAAAACTGCCGTCCAAGCCAGAAGAAGGATCTAGGGCTAAAGTCGTGTGTTTTTTGTCAGCAGTTATTGCGTCTTCCGCAGTGGAGATGTCACGCAACAAATAGATAGTGAGCCGGCTGGTTCCCACAATTACCCCAATCATAATTTAGACCAGCGTAGCATTATCGGTCATCCAGCAAATGCACATGAGAAAGTGGTGGAGTTTCTTTCGTTGGATTCGAGTTAGCTGCTTTCAATCTGGCAGGTCGAATTTGTTGCAGATTGGATGGATAAGCCTCGGTTAACGGTCCAGCCTCTAGGCGATAACTAATATGGTTTTTCGGTCCCGGTCTCCCAGCCCCCGTCTCGCTTCAGCTTATTGCAACGCGCGGCGTGCGGGACGGGTGGCATGCGCTACGCAGCCCTCATTGCAACAATTAATTCTTAGGGCTCCGCAACCGGAGCCGCGAACTGCGCATACAGCGCCGATTATGTCCCGCCCGCCGCCAACAATGAAGCGCGAGTCCCCTGTTCCACGATCTGGATGCCTCCATCACCAGGATGAGGTCGGCGTCGGGGATCGTTGACAGGCGCTACGCGATCACAATGATCGTCCGATCGGACCGCAAGTTCTCATCGCCTTCTGCACCAGCACCTCGGTCCGGTGTCAATCGAACTCGTCGCCTCGTCCAGGATCAGAAACGACGGCTGGGCCAGGAACGCCCGGGCAATCGTCGGCAGCCGCTGTTCCTCTGCGTATCTCATCAGGTGATTCCTGAACACCCCAACCTCGGGTCGTTTCGAGGGTCTAATGTGACTTGCGCCGAAGCCAAGCTTCGACTGATGCACAATGATTCGATGGACTTAATTGCATGGGTTGTGGCGGGCGGGAGCCTGCTAGTTGGTGGCCTCACTACTTGGTTTTTTTCTTGGAAGTATGGACACCGGCGCAGGAAGCTGTTGTTCACCTGGGACTCCGTGCAGCTGATGCCCAACGACGGACCCGCTAGAGGTGCGCTCGAAGTCTCCTACGAGGGAAAGCGAGTGGACGATCCGTATCTTCTAAAGATCACGATCAAGAACCTTGGCCCTACCGACATATCAACGGCGCACTTCGACAATGGCGATCCCCTTCGCGTCGAGTTTCCTGGAGGCTACGTGTCCCACATGGACACCGACATGGGAGCCGCGGAGATGCTGGGGCTCGGAGAGGAAGAGTTGACATTTGCTCCTCTTCTGCTGAAACGCAACGCACAAATCACTCTCGACGTACTCGTGGATGGACCGACCATTCCCCAGCTCAACTCGAAAATTATCGATACAGACATTGTCACCGCTGACGCCAAGGCAATCGCCTTGAGCGCTGTACAAACAACAGGAGAGCTCATCACGGTTACCGACCCCATGAGCTCGGTGGTACGCCTTCTCACCGGGCGGCGATGATCCAAAAAAGGAGGGACGCTTGGAAACACGCGCGGGAGCGCCCACTGCAGACTATAAGACTCAGCTAGCCTCAATCGCTCCGCGTCGCATGGATAACCTGGACCGCGATCTACACCATTCCCGCCGTCGTCCGCTTCGGTTTTGTCAGGCGTCGCTAAGGGCGAGGTTGTTGGAGAGTTCGCGGTGGGCGCCGGCCTGATCCCGCGGCTCCGTTCAGGCCTGGTCGGTGGGCATGATCCAGAGCTCTCCGATGGAGGTGTGCCGGGGCCTGGTGACCATGTAGGCAACTCCGTCGGCGATGTCCTCCGGGGCCAGGACTTCTGTCTGCTCGTAGAAGGGGTCGATCATTTCGCCGCGGACCTCGGCGGTGTTGTGTGAGCCCAGCTCGGTATCTACGCCGCCGGGCTCCAGGACGCCGACGCGGACGCGGCGCTGGGTGACTTCCTGGCGGAGGGATTCGGTGAAGCCGTTGACGCCGAACTTGGTGAGGTTGTAGACGCCGTACCCGTTCCAGGCGACGCGGCCGGCGATCGAGCTGATGTTGACGATGTCCGCGACCCGGCGGGTACTGTCCTCGGCGGCTTTGAGCAGGTGTGGCAGGGCGGCGTGGGTGGTGTGGAGCAGGCCCTGGACGTTGACGGCGATCATGCGGTTCCAGTCCTCGGGGTCGGCGCCGACCACCGGGCCGAGGAGCATCAGGCCGGCGTTGTTGACCAGGATGTCCAGTTGCCCGAAGCGCTCCACGGTCTGGTCGACGGCGGACTGGGCCTGGGCGCGGTTGGTGATGTCTGCTTCGATGACCAGGGCTGTGCCGCTCGCTTGTTCGATTTCGGCGGCGAGGGCTTCCAGGCGGTCACGGCGCCGGGCGACGAGTGCCACGGAGGCGCCGAGTGCGGCGAGCTGCCGTGCGGTCGCGGCTCCGATGCCGCTGCTGGCGCCGGTGACGAGGGCGGTGGTTCCGGTCAGTTTCGGTGTCATGGGGTGTTCTCCTCCGGGGTTGATGCCGGTTTTTGGGCAGCCGGAAGCTGCTGGCGTCCGGCTGGACTGTGGTGGTGGGGCCTTGCGGTGGTGGGTGATGGACGACGGCGGGACCTCCCGCCGTCGTCCGTTTCCGTTTTGTCAGGCGTCGCTTAGCGCGAGGTTGCTGGAGAGTTCGCGGTGGGCGTCGGCCTGGATCTGGAGGGCCTTGCCCCGTGCCTCGAAGACGCTCACGGCGTCGGCGCCAGCGGCGAACCGCAGCGGCGGTTCGTCCAGTTCGGCCAGCTGAATCAGCGCGTCGGCGAGTTTGGCCGGGTCCCCGCCCTGCAGTCCGTTCATGCTCTTCCAGCCGGCGACGGTCTGCGCGGTGCGCTCGGCGTAGTCGCCGATGGTGGATTCCGCGTAGCTGGTGGATTCCGGGGTGAGCAGCTCGGTGCGGAAGAACCCCGGCTCCACGATCATGGAGCGGATACCGAACGGTGCGACCTCGGGGGCCAGGGACTCGGCCCAGCCTTCCACGCCGAACTTCGACGCGGCGTAGGCGGACAGGAACTCGCCGCCTGCGAGGCCAGCGGTGGAGGAGATGGTGACCACCAGGCCGGAGCGCTGGGCCCGGAGCACCGGCAGGGCCGCGCGGGTGACGTTCATGGGTCCGAACATGGTGGTTTCGATCTGTGCCCGGAAGTCCGCCGGAGTGATTTCCTCGAAGAACCCGGCGTAGAAGTTGCCGGCGTTGTTCACCAGGACGTCGATCCGGCCGAACCGGTCCACGGCTGCCTGGATGGCGGCGGCCGCGTCGGCGGGGTCGGTGACGTCGAGCTTGACCGCGAGGAGGTCCTCGTTGTCCCCGACTGCCTGGGTGACTTTTTCGGGGTTGCGGCCGGTGGCGACCACGGCGTGGCCGGCGGCGAGGGCTGCCTTCGCGATGTCGGTGCCCATGCCGCGGCCGGCGCCGGTGATGAACCAGACCTTCTTGCCCGTGGTGTTGTTGGCCTGCTCGGTGGTGGTGCTTTGTTCAGTCATGGGAGGGTTCTGTCTTTCCTGGGTTGCGCCCTGGCTGCGCGTGGGAGCGCGCGGGGGCGGCGGATCCGCCGGCAGGATCGCCGGCGGTGGCTGTTTGGGTGGTTTCTTCGGGTGGCGATGCCGCCCAGCTGGCGAGGAATGCCAGCGCGGTTGCGGATGCGGAACCCGGCTCGGCGGTGAAGGTGAACACGATCTGTCCTTCGTCGCCGGGGAGGTCCAGCGTTTCGTACTGCAGGGACAGGTCGCCGGCCACCGGGTGGTGGAAGCGCTTGGTTCCCGTGGTGTGGATCCGTACGTCGTGACCGGCCCAGAGGCCGGCGAACAGGCCGCTGCGCGTGGTGAGCTCGCCGACCAGCTCGTTCAGTGCCCGGTCGTGGGGGTTCCGGCCCGCTTCCAGGCGCAGCATCGCCACCGTCGTGGCCGCGATCGCGTTCAAGTCCAGGTAGAAGTCAGCTGCGCGAGGGTCGAGGAACAGGTAGCGTGCCTGGTTCGGCAGCCGGCCCGGAATGTCCGGTCCCGACACAGCTGAGTTAAATACCTCCGCGTACAGCGCCCGGCCCAACAGGTTGGAAGCGAGGACGTCGCCACGGCCGTTCTGCACCATGGCGGCCACTCCGGTCATCCCGTCCAGCAGACGCAGCACTCCGGGACGGACCCGTTGCTGCGTCGGACGGCGGGGCGTCCGGCTCGACGGCGTGTTGGCTGTTCGTGCCAAGTCCATCAGGTGTGCGCGTTCTGCCTCGTCCAGTTGAAGGGCGGAGGCCACGGCCTCGAGCACCGAGTCGGAGACGCCGCGGATGCTGCCGCGTTCCAGCCGCGTGTAATAGTCCGTGCTCACCCCGGCGAGCTGAGCCACTTCCTCACGGCGCAGGCCCGGCACACGCCGCAGTTCCCCGTAGGTGGGGATCCCGGCCTGCTGCGGGCTGACCTTCGCACGACGCGAGATCAGGAACTCACGGATCTCTTCTCTTCTGTCCACAACCACCACGCTACCCAGGCTGCTTGGCTGGCGGCAGTGTCCGTCAGACACCCCCAACCCTGCCGGAGACAGAAGCAGTCGGGAACAAAGGAAGCGGACGACGGCGGGGCCTCCCGCCGTCGTCCGCTTGAATGAGTGCCGAACAGCCTTCTACTTGGCCCAGTCGGTGTCGTCGTAGGGGCGGCCGCGGAAGTGGGCGCGAAGGTACTCCCCCACCACGGCAGCCCCCAGATCATCGGTCTCGGGCGCCACCATCCGGCCGCCGACCCGGCGCGCCATGCGCTGGACGAACCGTTCCAGACCGGGATCGTCACCGAGCCGGAAGAACGTGACCTGCGTGGCGGCACGCCCAAGCCGGTCCAGTTCGGCCACGGTAATCCGGATGGTCTCCGGGTCCGGCGGGTAGTCGAACCAGGTCTCACCGTCGGCCAGCAGGTGCGCGGTTGGTTCGCCGTCGGTCACCACCAGGAGGACCGGCTGCATGGACGGGTGCTTGCGGAAGAACCGGCCGGCCAGCAGTAAACCGTGGTGCAGATTGGTTCCCTTGTCCCGGAAGGCCGGCAAGGCGGTGAGCTCGCCAATGTCCATGGTCTGCGCGTAGCGGCCGAACGTGATCAGCTGCAGCCGGTCGCCGCGGAAGCGCGTTGAAATGAGGTGGTGCAGGGCGAGCGCGGTGCGTTTCATGGGCACCCAGCGTCCTTGGGCGGCCATCGAGAAGGACACGTCCACGAGCAGGACCACGGCGGCCTGGGTGCGTGCCTCCGTCTCCGCCACCTCGATGTCACCCGCGGCGAGGCGCACTCCGCTGCCCGGGTCGCCGCCGTCGGCAATGGTCCGACGGATCGCGTTGGTGATGGTTCGCGTGACGTCCCACGGCTCGGCGTCACCAAACTCCCACGGACGGCTGGAGCCGGTCTGCTCCCCGGCTGCCCCGGCGACGCGCGTGTCCCTGCGCCCCTGCCGACTGGAAAGCTGCTTGGCGGTGTCACGCAACAGCGCCCTCCCGAGCCGCCGCATGGACTGCGGTGACAACCGGAGATCCCCATCCGCCCCGCGTTGGAGGTACCCGCCGTCGTGCATTGCCTTCTCTATCTCCGCGAGGGTGCGTGCCGTGACGGCGGCATCCTGTCCGAGCTGGCGGGCCAGGGCGTCGAGGTCCAGGTCGTCCAGGCGGGACCCGTTGTAGGACTGGGAGAGCTGTTCGGACAGCTCGTCCAGCTCGGCGATGTCCTGCAGCACGCCGGTGCCGTCGCCCAGGCCGAGCCCTTCCTCACCCTCGAACCGTTCGGAGCCGGTCCAGTCCTCGCCGGGGCGCAGGGAGCGCAGGTTGTCGTCGAGTTGGCCGAGCTGGTCCATGAGTTGTGGCGAGCCGAACGCCTGGGCGGAGAGGTTCATCAGTTCCTCCCGCTGCTCCGGGGACATGGATTGCAGCATCCGCTGGGCTGCTGCCGCGCGCTGGGCGAGGGCGTCGATCAGCTCCTCGACGGATTGTGGATTCTCGGGGAAGAAGTGGCCGTGCTTGGCCATAAAGTTGTGGAAGTCCGCGTCGGTGTCTTCGCCGCGCCGGTGTTTGTCGAGGAGCCCGTTGAGGTCCTGCAGCATCTCGTTGACGGCCGAGCGGTCCTCATCGGTGGCGTTCTCGAGCGCCTGCTTCATGCCGGCGAACCGCTGGTCAAGGACCTCGCGGCCCAGCAGGTCCTTGATCCGTTCGTAGGCTTCCCGTGCAGTGCTCGACTGCCAGTCATAGGAGGCCAGTTCGTTGACCGCTGCCGCCGTGGACCGGGGCAGGTTCTGCAGCTGCATCTCGCGGAAGGAGCGGTCGGTGTTGTCCATCATGGCGTCGCGGGCCAGCTGTTTGCGCTCCTCCAGCACCGCGGTGTCCAGCAGCTTCTGGACTTCGTTGAGGGTGCCGTCCAGCCGGTGGCGGCCCAGCAGTTCGCTGCGCCGCTGCTGGACGCGGCCGGCGAGGTCGTCGAGGCCTTCCCGGCTGCGGCCGCCGCGCCGCAGGAACTCCTGCAGGGCGTGCCGGGGCGAGTAGCCGGCCATGACGTCTTCTGCGACGGCGTCGAGTGCCTCCGCCAAGTCCACCGGCGGGGCGAGCGGATCCGGCCCTCCCCTGTACCGGCTGTACCTGGACCGGTTGTGAACGCTCATGGCCCTCCTGTCCTCAAGCTTTCGAACTACGTGAGGTAGCTTCTAGCCGTAAATCGTCGCCTCGTCGTCGGACTCCTTGGCGATCCGGCGGGCGAGGTAGAGGCCTTCCAATGCGAGTTCGACGGCGGCGGCGCGCTGCCCGTCGTTCGTCGCGCCCAGGCGCTCACTGATTTCGTCGTAGAGGCCGGAGCCGTTGAGTGACGGGAGGTTGTCCAGGAACTCCCGGGCGGTGACCAGTTCCCCGGTGGTCACCGTGACGTGGCCGTCGAGCGCGGCCACAAGCTGCCCCATGTCGATGCCGTGGAAATGCGCCCGCACGGCTTCCGCGGTGGCCATGCGCAGGAGATGGTCGAGGATTTCTTGTTCACGCCCTTCCTCACCGGACTCGAACTCAATCTTGCCGCCAAGGACTTCCACCGCCGCGTCCAGGTCGATAATCCGGGCCACGGCCTCGTCCTCGCCCCGCACACTGGCACGGCGAAGCGCTGCCGCGGCGACGGTTTCGGCGCCCGCGATGGCGAACCGCGCGGAAACCCCGGAGGTCTGGTTGATCGCCGGGGACTGCCGCAGCGCCCGGGTGTAACGGGCCAGGATCTCGAGGATGACGGGCGGGACGCCGGCCACCAGGTGCCCCTCCTGCCGGATGACGGCCACCTCGTCGTCGAGCTCCAGGGGGTAGTGGGTGCGGATCTCGGCACCGAAGCGGTCCCGCAGCGGCGTGATGATCCGGCCGCGGTTCGTGTAATCCTCCGGGTTGGCGGACGCGACGACGAGGACGTCCAGCGGCAGCCGCAGCACGTAGCCGCGGATCTGGATGTCGCGTTCCTCCATCACGTTGAGCATCGAAACCTGGATGCGCTCGGCGAGGTCGGGCAGCTCGTTGATGGCAATGATTCCGCGGTTGGACCGCGGGACCAGGCCGTAGTGGATGGTTTCCGGGTCGCCAAGGCGTCGGCCCTCTGCCACCCGCATCGGGTCGATGTCGCCGATCAGGTCGGCGACGGAGGTGTCCGGCGTCGCGAGTTTTTCGACGTACCGTTCGGAGCGGTGGCGCCACGCTACGCGCAGCCGGTCCCCCTCAGTGATGGCGCGGGCACGGGAGTGTTCCGTGATGGGTTCGTACGGGTGTTCGTTGAGTTCCGAGTCCTCGATCACCGGCGACCACTCGTCAAGCAGCCCGGCTAGGGTGCGCAGGAGCCGGGTCTTGCCCTGCCCCCGTTCGCCGAGCAGGACGACATCGTGGCCGGCGAGCAGGGCCCGCTCGAGCTGGGGCAGGACGGTCCGGCTGAAGCCAAACATCCCGGGCCACGGATCGCGGCCGGCGGCGAGCGCGGCGAGCAGGTTGTCGCGGATTTCGCGGCGCAGGTCCTTGTGCACGTGGCCGGAGGCACGCAGTTCACCAACAGTGAAGATTTCGGGGCGATCACTCACTCCTCTACGGTAGACCTTCACCGGGCGGGGAATCGAGGGATTTGTCCAGATTCCTGCGCGCTGGCCCTCTGTGCGGAATACGCTGGATGCTGATGACTGCAGCAAAGCCGCCGTCTCCAGCGGCATTACCATCAGGACCTCCTTCGGGTGCGCCGGGCACCCTGCTCCTTTTGGTGCGCCACGGGGAGACGCCGACGACGGGCAGGGTGCTGCCGGGGCGGGCACCAGGGCTGCATCTGTCCGACGGCGGCCGGGCCCAGGCTGAACGGGTCGCGGAGCGTCTCGCGGACTTGTCTGTCGACGCCGTCTATTCCTCGCCGCTGGAACGCGCCTCCGAGACGGCGGAGCCGGCGGCTGCCCGCACCGGACGGGCAGTGAACCACGACGACGGCCTGATCGAATGCGATTTCGGCGACTGGACCGGAGCTGCTCTTGCGGACGTGGCCGCCCTGCCGGAGTGGCAGACCGTCCAGCACAGCCCCTCGACCTTCCGTTTCCCGAACGGCGAGAGCTTCACGGAAATGCAGGCGCGGATTGTCGGATCGCTGGAGGCACTGTGCACAGCCCACGCCGGTGGCGTGGTGGTGTGCTTCTCCCACGCTGATCCCATCAAGGCCGCCGTCGCCCACGCCCTGGGCACGCCCCTTGACCTCTTTCAGCGGATCGTCATCAGCCCGGGCTCGGTGTCGGCTATTTCGTTTGTGGATGGTCAGGCGCCCGCCGTGCTGATGGTGAATTCGACGTCGGAACCGCTCAGCGGGCTGCGGGGGCCGTGAATGGGGGCTGCCGGTGGGACAGACGGTGAAAAGGGGTCGGCTGTGTCCGGCCGGGAGCTGACGCTGCTTTGCGAGGGCAGCATCGAACTGGTGGGACGCATTCCGCGCAGCAGCAACGAGACGTTCCTCGTCGAGGTTACCGGCGCGGACGACGCCTCGTATGCGGTCTACAAGCCGGAGTCCGGGGAAAGGCCGCTGTCCGATTTCGAGCCAGGCCTCTACCGGCGGGAACGCGCAGCCTACCTGCTCAGCGAGTCCCTGAACTGGGGGCTCGTGCCGCCGACGGTGATCCGCAAGGAGGCTCCGCTGGGGGTCGGGTCGCTGCAGTGGTTCATCGAGTGCGACTTCCGTGAGCATTACTTCACGCTGTACTCCGGCGCCCCGGAGACTCATCGCGAGCTGGCCCGCATCGCACTGTTCGACTACATCACTAACAACACCGACCGGAAGAGCGGGCACGTGCTGCGCGGCGATGACGGCCGGGTGTGGGGCATCGACCACGGGCTGTGCTTTTCGGCCAGTTTCAAACTGCGCACGGTGATCTGGGACTTCGCCGGCGAACCCATCCCGGATGCCCTGCTCGAGGACATCGTTCCGCTCGCAGAGTCCGTGCCTCCCGACGTGGCCGAGCTCCTCGACGCCGAAGAGGTCACCGCCCTGGAGCGCCGAGTGAAACGCCTGCTGCACGATGGGGTGCTGCCGGTTGACCGCACCGGCATGCGGTACCCGTGGCCGCTCGTTTAGGCGCGCACCCGGATTCCGAGCCCCACCCCACCAGCGCTGACCAGCCGCCGTCGGATGCGAGGATGACGCCGTTGACGTTGCTGCCGTCGTCGCTGAGCAGGTAGGTGATAGAGGCGGCACGGTGGTGGGCGTGGGGACGGTGCCCCTGCATCAGCGGGTCGAGGCGTTCGACTGCGAGCTGGGATTCCTAACTTGGCCACACGCGCCGAACACCGATAATAATGATTACGTAAACCTGGTTGCCTGAGGCAACTTTTTGATCTTCGCGATCCCGAAATCAGAAACCGTGGACACGAACCCGACCACAGCGCCGCGGCCGCCGTCCTCGGTGCAGCGGACATCACATGAGTCCTAATGCAGAGATTAGAAGTAAATGTCTCAGACCTAGGCGCCGGGATAGGGCCGCCGAGGACGCTCACGACCATATCTCCGGTCATGAGCGGCCGGCGGTGATGGCCAGGATCTTGGTCCGCGCCGGGTGACCAACAGGGAATCCGGGCCAGGAATTCCACCGGCTGACCGATGCCCAGGAATGTCCCTAGGAGTACGGCCGGCCAGGCGGGAGCTGCGCGGGAAACCCGTCCGCGGTTGCGGTTCCCGCATCGAGAGGCAGGTGCATGCAGACAAAAGGGGCTTGTCAGTCGATCTCGTCCGGTTGCGGAACAGCGTAAACATCGTGAGGGTTGAGCGCGGACATGATGTCTTGGTAGCGGTCCTCCCTGCCGGTTTTTGCCACCACGACAGTGACGCCCTGACGGTGACGGGAGTCGGCGATGGCCGCACGGAATGCATCGATGGAATCGACGCTTACGGACGTGCAGCCGATGGATGAAGCGATGGCCGCATAATCGAAGTTCGAAAATTCCGACGCGATGGTCCGGCCGCGCTGTCCGTTGTAGACCCAGCCGAGTATGTTGTTATCCAACACAACAACGGTAAGGGTAAGGCCCAGCTCCACGGCACTAACGAGCCCGTGGAGAGTCATTGACACTCCCCCATCGCCGCAGACCGCCACCGCTGTCCTGCCGGGGAAGTTGACTGCCGCGGCCATAGCCGCGGGGATGGCGTATCCCATTCCGCCACCACCATTGGGTTGCAGGACAGTTCCGCCTTGTTTGGACTGAAAATCGCGTACGACAAAGAGCCGATTCTCACCGGCGTCGCAGGTCATAACGGTGTCATCCGGGAGTTCTTGAGAGAGGACGGTGACCGCGTCCCGGCCGCTAAAAGCTCCTTGCCGGGAGCTGTACGGACGGTTGAAGTACCCGTGCTCGGTCCGGGCGTTCTGTACCCTCTGCCCTCCGGCAGCATGATAATCGCTCAAGGCGAATCCGAGCCGGACCAAGGAAGCGTCTGCGTCGCCGTGCACTGTCGAGTCCGCTGGGAAGGTCCATGAAAGGTTCAGCGGTTCGATGTCGATCTGGACAAGTTTCTGCCGTTTCACATTGATCAGGTCAGGATGGGCGTTGGCCGTATCGGTCGCACCGAGTTTGGTGCCTACTGCGATTACGACGTCTGCCTCCCCGACTACACGGTTCGCGGTTTCGTGTCCGAACGCGCCGACCACACCGACAGCCAAGTCATCGTTCTCTGGATATGTGCCCTTGCCGGCCGGTGTGGTTGCTACCGGTATGCCGGCGGCGTGGGCCAGTGATAGCAACGATTGCTCTGCCTTCGCCAGTCGAACCCCGTTACCCGAGATGAAAACCGGTCGTTCCGCATTTCGAATGAGCGAGGCCGCAGCCTCAATGGCATCCTGCGGAGCGATTGGCTTAGCCGGGCCTGCATAGGACCGGTTCAAATATGTAGGAGGCTGGGTGGCGGGATCCAGGCGGTTGAAGAGTGATCGGCCGTGGAATATGACGGCCACCGGCCCGGGTTCTCCGGTCATCGCATGCTTGACGGCCAGCTGCGTCATCTGCAGTGCCTGGGTGGGGTCATTCGCGACAAACGTGCGTTTCGTGATCGCAGACATTGCAGCGGGGAGGTCATACGCTCCATATCCGCCGAACCCGGCTTGGTAGGGGCCGAGGTGCGAGAATGAGCCGCCATCGGTCGCGTCGATCAAAATGATCATCGGCGATGCACCCAGATGGGCCTCCATGATCCCGATGCCTGCGTTACCCAGGACCCAGGCGCCTTGGGCCATGACAAAAGCGGGGCGGCCGGTAAGACGGCCTTGCGCTTCAGCCATGACTGTTGCGAGGGATTCCTGACGGACCAAGTAGGTCTCGACCCTGTCCTGGAGGGAAAAGAGGGCGTCGTAGATGTGCATGGTGTACCCACCAGGCATTCCGTAAACAACCGGGTTGTCCTGGGCTGCGATGACTTGCGCGACGGCCTGGGCGCCCGTCAACTGGCGCCTATTGCACTCTTCCTCGTCGGCTGCGCCCTTCGCGGTCAGATCCTCTTCGATCTTATTGGGGGTCATGGCGTCTCCTTGATCAACGGCCTACAAGAATCTGTTGCAAATAGTGAAATGTATTTCATTTAGTGTGATTCGCACTGCTTGAGAAGTCAAGTCGGAATTCGGCCAATGCGCATGGGCGGTGAAGATTGCCTGGGTTGCCAACCGGGCTTCATCGATGGGAATGGAAGGCCGACTGGCTTTGGATTCCACGCGGGCGGCTTCTGTAAAGGGCCGGGGCGCTCCCCCGACGCTGCTCTGAATGGCCAGGACTGGCACTCGCCTCAGGCCCTTCCGCAGTA
Organism: Pseudarthrobacter sp. RHLT3-21; assembly: GCF_059383495.1. NCBI lineage: Bacteria > Bacillati > Actinomycetota > Actinomycetes > Micrococcales > Micrococcaceae > Pseudarthrobacter > Pseudarthrobacter sp. RHLT3-21. The sequence goes on along the minus strand of NZ_JBWZCI010000026.1, from coordinate 37,360 downwards.
CTTTTGTACCTAACAGCGGGTAGTGATGCAATAGCATCGTTTTGCCTGCGCAGCCGTCACGTCTGGGCGGGCGGATGGCTCGCCGGATGCGAGGGGCCAAGCTCCGGCGGGGAGGATACCGCCCGAATCGCGTCGAGTTCACCGAGGTGTGCAGGCTGAAGCTGTCGGCAGCCCCGGGGCAGTCAGTACTTCGATCTTGCCCCAGCCCAAGCCAGCCAAGCTCTGGGCATTAATCCAAGGGGGGTCTCATGGAGAAATCCGCCCAGTTGAATGTTTTGCGGGTGCCAGCCCGCGGTTCGAGTCCGGCCACACGTCATCCTTGGAATAGCCGTAGCCAGGAATCTCCGCCGGATCGCACTATTTCGCTACATAGACTTCGTACTCTGCTAGGTCGATCATGCGCCGTTCGCCCAGCAGGGAAACCGCCCAGAATAGTTCCATTCCGGGCATAGTGTCTGTCACGGTTCCCACGAACGGAGCTGCACCCTTCATCCGTGCCTCCACCTTGTCACCCTCGGTGAGTTTGGAGCAGGAGTACATGCGCATCATCGGACGCCGCGGTTTCTTGGCTTTCGCCGCATACCCGCCAACATTGACGGGCGCAGTGCCCGTGCCGGACGGGCGTCCCCGGTCGAGCAGCCGCTCGACCCAGGGGTGTCACCAGTCATCAGTGCCCTGGACGTGTCAGTTTGAATTGTCGACATTGAATGTTCTCCAAGTTTTAAGTCGAAAAATGATGCCTTCATTCGCTGTACGAGGCATGCGGCTTGCACATGACATCGCCATCTCTAATCCGCTGACTAGGCGTACTTGCGCAGGTCTGGATAGCCTGTGATTTCCCAACCCCCGTCCACGACGAGGCTTGTGCCCGTGATGTAGCTGGCGTCGCTGCCGGCGAGGAACAAGCAGGCATTCGCAACCTCCTCCGGAGTTCCCGCCCTGGCCTGCGGAATGCGCTCGAGCCAGGCGTCCATTAGTGGCTGGTTGACGAACCTGCGATGTGTCAGTGGTGTCTCAATCAGCCCGGGGAGAACCGCATTGACCCGAATCCCATCAACTGCAAGCTCAAGGGCGGCATTCTTTGTGAACATCTCCACTCCTGCCTTGGCAGATGAGTAGGCTGCACCGGAGTGCATGGGGACATGGGCGTTGAGCGAAGACATGTTTACGATCGCACCACCGCGGCCGAGTTTCCTCATCGCGATGGCTTCATGCTTGGTGCTCAGAAAGACCCCTTTCAGCACCCGGTCGACATTGAAGTCCCAAAGCTCTTCGTCCAGTTCAACGATGGGCTTTCCTTTCGAGACGCCAGCGATGTTAAAAGCCACATCCAGACCCCCAAACCGGTCAACAACCGCCACCACCGCCGCCGCAAGGTCCGCTTCCTGGGTGACATCGGCGGCTCTGCCCAAAAAGACATCCGGGGCAGCGCGGAACTGTTCCAAGCCGTCGGTATGGATGTCGAGACCGAGGACCTGTGCGCCCGCGTCCAGCAGGGCTGCTGTCACCGCCGCACCGATACCCGAACCCGCTCCGGTAACCATGGCGACTTTGCCACGCAATTGATGCTGCACTAGGTGCCCTCTTCCTGATTCCTTAAGTGTCGGACGCCGACCGGGGCCCGTGCCAGCGCCTGCCTTTCTGGCCAGTTGTGTGGTAGACATTACAAGCGTAATTCATTATTTGCAACGTATTTCACATAACCTAATAAGGGAGTGTTTCATCATGAAGGCCGCACGTTTCGCCGGCGCTGGCCGGCCGCTAACCGTAGAGTCGATCGAACGGCCGGAGCCCGTTCCAGGGGAGTCGCTCATTCGGGTAAAGGCAGTGGGCATCTGCGGCTCCGACGTCCACATCACCCAAGGGCACACTTCAACGGCCTTCACGCCGATAACGCTTGGCCACGAGATCGCGGGAGTCGTTGAGCTCGTCAACGGCGAGGACCGGGGAATCAAGGCGGGAGACCGTGTGTTCGTGAACCCGATGGTCGGGTGCGGAATGTGCCGTTTCTGTCTGTCTGGCGAGGTCAATTTCTGCGCCCGGCGGAAGATCATCGGCATTCAGCTCGAAGGCGGTTTAGCAGAGTATCTGGTCGCACCAACGGCCAATCTAACGGTGATTCCAGCATCAGTTGGATTCGCCGAGGCTGCACTCATCGAGTCGGCGGGCACCGCCAATCACGCCGTTCGCGCCATCGACCCTTCCCAGGGTGACGTAGTCGTCGTGATTGGCACAGGCGGTCTGGGCATGCAGGCCCTTCGCCTGGCCATCGCACGCGGGGCCGACGTTTACGCGGTCGATACCGATCCCACGGCCCGACAGCGCTGCCTCACTGTGGGTGCACGCGGCGCGTTCGACCCGGCCGAGCCGGACGTTGTCGCCACTATTCTTGCTGCGGCCTCGCGGCCCGAGGGAGTAGACGGCGTCATCGACTGTGTCGGCGTGCAGCCAACGTTCACGACTGCACTGAACCTGCTGCGCATGAGCGGGCATTGCGCGCTCGTTGGCATCGGGAGTCAGCCGATCGAATTGACCCCGCCATCGCACTTCATGCGCAAAGCCCTACGCGTCTCCGGCATCTTCGGTTACACCAGCCGGGATATCGCAGAGGTGGCCGGGCATCTGATCGACGGTTCCCTGGACCTCCACGCCTCCGTAAGCGCGCTACTGCCCTTGGACTCCGTGAATGACGGGATTCGAATGTTCGCGGACCGAACGAACTCACCTGTGAGGGTCGTTATCGAACCCTAAGCACTTCGGTCACCCGAACGCCCAGACCAAGACCGGAGTCTTCTGAGGGCTCGTCGGTACTCGGGAATGCTGCGAAGCGCGCCACCTTCCACTCTCGCAGAGGCGCTCGTGCCCAACAGGGACTCCAATGGCGGGTAAATGGGTCTGGAGACCGAATGGGAGCGGCCTCTCGCGGCTAGCGGCGACGCAGGAACTTCGGACAGCTGGCTAGTCGAGGAACTCTCTGGTCAGTGCATCCGGCCGAAGACTGCGGTTGCCTCATTGCCTGCGGTACGGACCCGCTCTACAAGGCGTGCCAGCCCATCGTGGGCCCGGGGCGCAGGGGCCCAAACCCCGACAGCGCCAAGAACGTCGCCACGAGAAGAGAAGTACGGGGCCGCTATACCCACAATCCCGGGCGTATACTCCTGGTCATCCATGGCCCACCCGCGTTCATGAATCTGCCCGAGGTCCTCTTGGAGGCGTGCGAGGATTCCAGGATGTTGGGACGGCGGTATGTTCGACAAGGCGTTCTCCAGAATCCGCCCCCTTCGCTCCTCATTGAGGTAGGCCAGCACCGCCCTCCCGGAGGAGCGGGCGTGCTCAAGCCCACTCAGCCCCACATGAAGCCCGGTCGCCCGCACCGCCTGTGGTCCGTCCGCAAAAGCTGTCAGGACTACCGAGTCGTTGACGAGCGACGAGAGCCAAGCGGTCTCCATTGTGTCCAGCGCCAACTTAGATACGAAATCATTCATCTGCTGCTGCGTAGAGAAACCGCGCTGGTATCCGTTGTAGAGAAGCGCAGTTTGGCGGCCGATCCGAAGCGTAAGGTCCGGATTCCGCTCAACGTACCCACGGGCCGACAGCGTGTTAAAAAGGTGGTAACAGGTCGTGATATTCACACCCAGTTGCTTGGCAATCTCTCGGATCGTCAAAGGAGTGGCCGAGGCGGCCACCGTTTCCAAAAAAGTTAGGGCCCGATCAACCGTTTGAAGCGTAGTGGGGGGGGCCGAGCCACCCCGCGAATCAGAGGTCATCGCTGTCAACTGGATCTGCACTCCTAGTCCGCCCAAATCAATAGATACCACTATATGAAACTAATTCGCTATTTGCCTGTTCCATCCGTTGCTGGGCTTGACAGGCAGCGTCCGCACGACGGGAAACCAGCCCGCAGGGGCCTCCTTTGGCTCCAGGTGTTCGGGGTCGCGGTGCTTTTGCATGTCGCATTTGTAGAACGGACCCCGTGGGTCGAGGAGCACGCTCATGTGGTGGTCTGCGTGGTTTTTGAACCACACGCTGATGCCCGTGGCCCCGTCGAGTCGTAGGTGTTCCCAGGCACGCCACAGCGCTTCTATTCGGGAGACTGCTTCGGGGTGGAAGTACCACTCGACGCACCACTTTGCGGTGCGGCCGTCGACGTCGCGGACGTAGGTGGGCAGCAGCTGTTCGTGCAGGAACTCTTCGGCTGAGCCGTAGACGAGTTCCGGTGGTTTTTGCTCGTCTCCAGCCGTGCTGGCGGGCTCTTCTGCGCTGGTGCTGGGCGCTTCGCTGAATCGGCCGATGTCGATGGTCATTTCAGAATCTCCTACCCGGTGACCCAGGGGTTGGCGGCAGCTGCTGCAGCGAGGGGCACTTCGTCTTGCTCCGGCTGTGGGCTGTACTTTTTGATGGATGCCTCTACAGCGTCTTTGTGCGGGCCGGTGTACCAGGGCATGGTGCGGACGAGGGTGGCCGGCGCCCCGGAAGCGAGGACGACGGCGCGGCCGCGGTCCAACTCGGGGGAAAGTCCTCTGCAGCCGACCGATGCTGGATACCTGCGGCGTGGACCACGATGCCGATGCTCCCGCCCAATGCCGATTCGCAGGTATCGACCAGCTGGCTCAATTGGTCCGGATCGGAGACATCGGCAGGTACGGCAGCTGCTCCGTTGCCGATCTCCGCAGCAGCGTCTTCAAGTTCCTGGCGGGTCCGGGAGACGAGGGCAACCCTCGCTCCGGCGTTGGAGAGCCCGCCGGCGATTGCCTTTCCGAGTCCACGCCCGCCGCCGGTCATGATGGCAAGCTGTCCCTTGAGGCTGAAAGGCTCGGGATTCATTCATGCTCCTCATTCACAGTTCCCCGGCGAGACCGTCGTATTTTGCCGCCTCGCCGGGGTGCCGGTCGCGTTGCGCCCGACGAATTTTCGATTGCCTGGGTTGCGCGGATTACTCGGCGTTGTCCAGTTCGCGCAGGTCGATGCCGCGGGTTTCCTTCATCGTCAGTGTCGCCACCAGGGTGCACAGGCAAAGCAGAATGATGTAGACGCTGAAGATCCAGCCCAGGCCCCAGCCCACGAAGAGCTGGTTCAGGTATGGTGCGGTGCCGCCGAAGAGCGCGACGCCCAGCGAGTAGGCGAAGCCGATCCCTCGCGTGCGCATGCTCGTGGGGAAATTTTCGGCGTGCATCGCCGCGAAGATGGAGGAGGCCAGCGCCCACAGGGTCAGCGCGATGGCCTGCGGGATGAAAAGGGACCACCAGGTGTCCGAGACCATGGCGGTCAGCGGGAAGACCAGCACGGAGGAGGCGACGGCGAAGAACAGCACCTGGCGCTTGCGTCCGATGCGGTCCGAAAGCATACCGAAGAGCGGCAGGCTGATCAGCGCCACGGCCTGTGCGGACAGACTCATCCAGTAGGCCAGTGACGGGTCCATGCCCCGGCTGGTGATGGCGTACGTGGAGATGTAGCTGCTCCAGGTGTAGTGCACCGCCGTGATGCCTGCGGTGAAAAGGACCATGCGGGTGGCCGTCTTGATGATGCGGGTCCGCGGCCAGGCCTTGGCCTCGGCCTGAACCTGCGCCGGCGAAGCGGCCCCTTCTTCGAACACGTCCGATTCGTCCATGTGGCGTCGCAGCAGCAGGGCGACGACGGCCAGGACGGCGCCGAGCAGGAACGGGATGCGCCAACCCCAGGCCATGACGGCGTCCTTGTCGAGCACATCGGTGATGACGGCGCCGAGCAGGTAGGCCAGGATGGATCCGCCGACGATCGCCACGTGGATTACCGAGGACCACAGTCCGCGGCGGTTGTTCGGTGCGATTTCGGCGATATAGGTGGTGGAGGTTGCCGACTCGCCGCCGTGGGCGAAGCCCTGGATGACGCGGGCGACAAGGAGTATGACCGCGGCCCAGACGCCGACGCTGTCGTGAGTGGGCATGACGCCGATGATCAGGCTTCCGCCGGCCATCATGAGCATGGTGGTTACCAGGACGAACTTGCGGCCCTTGCGGTCGGCGATCCAGCCGAAGACGACGCCGCCGAGTGGGCGGAAGAGGAAACTGACGGCAAAGACGCCGAGGGTGGCTAGGATGCCGGACGCCGTGTTCGACGGTTCGAACATGACCTGGGCGATGAAGGGGGCGAACACCGCATACGCGCTCCATTCGTACCACTCGAGGACGTTGCCAACTGTGCTGGCGACGAGGGACCTGACCTTGGATCCGGAGGCGGGCCGCGCGGACAGAACCGGGGGCCGGTCCTGGACCGTGGTTGAGGACGGGAAGTCTGACATGGAAGCTCCTGGGGATGGTCACCGACATTGGTGACGTGCGTTACGTTGGACTAGACTGACATGGTTTGGATCCAATCACAACCCATATAGCTAAATATTGCTGCCCTTACGGTTCACATCCTTGGTTATGGATCCAATTGTGAAAGTTCGGCGTCGGCGATCCCATGAAGGAGAGAGATGAACAGCGATCGAGGATTGCCCGGGCTTCGGGGTACGGACCACATCGGGCTTACCGTTCCGGACATGGAGCAGGCGCATGAGTTCTTCGTCGGCGTCCTGGGCTGTGCGCACGTTTACTCGCTCGGGCCGTTCCTGCCCGACGGAAACTGGATGGCTGAGCACCTCAACGTTGACCGGGATACTACGATGCGGGAGATCCGGTTTTACCGCTGTGCCAACGGCTCCAATTTTGAGGTCTTCCAGTACGAGGCTGCCGCTCAGAACACCACGCTGCCGCGCAACAGTGACGTCGGCGGACATCATCTGGCGTTCTACGTGGATGACCTGGATACGGCAGTAACCTATCTGGAGTCCAAAGGCATCAGCGTGCTGGGCGCCCCGACGGCCAGCACGGGGCCCAGCCGTGGCCAGCGCTGGGTGTATTTCCTGTCCCCGTGGGGCATGCAATGTGAACTCGTCAGCTTCCCCGACGGTAAGGCCTACGAACAAGGGACTGCCGCGAGGCTGTGGGACACCCGCGCCTGACGGCCCGTAGGTCAGTCGCTTTCGAAAATTTCCGGGTGGCGGGCCAGTTCCAGGCGCGTTCGCCGCAGGTGCCCGTACATCAGCCGCTCGGCTTCTTCGCCGTCGCGGTGCCTGAATGTCTCCACCATCAGGCGGTGCTCGTAATGCGTCAGCCGGAGTCCGTCCCATCCGATCAACTGGGTGTAGGCCCGGCGGTAATGCTGTGTCGTGTTCCACAGCCGCTCGACCATGGAGTACAGCATCGGCATCCGGGCGGCCCGGTAGCTCTCCAGATGAAAGCTGCGGTCCAGCTTTAGATATTGTTCGACGTCGCCGGCGGCCTCGATGCTGGCGGCCATATCCGCCAGACGCACGACGTCGTCGTCGGTGTAGTTCACCACCGCGGATGCGAGCAGAAGGGGGTCCAGCCGTTCCCGGATCAGATAGGACTCAGTACATTCCTTTAGGTTCATTGCGGTGACCCAGGCGCCGGTGTTGGCCACAAGTGTGACCAGACCGTCGGATTCGAGGATCCGCAGCGCTTCGCGGACCGGCAGGCGGCTGGCGCCGAACTCCTCGGCGAGGATTTCCTGCCGGATACGCTGACCCGGCTGGAGACTGCCGTTGAGGATTTCCCCGCGCAGGCTGTCGGCGATGCGGCGGCTGACCGCCTCCTTCACCGGACTGTGTTTACCGTTCAATGCCAGGTCTTTCAGCTTATGGTGTTCACGACGGAGGAGGCGGCATATGCCGGCCTAGCCGGCCATGAACAGGCCGCCGTTGACGTGGACGGTCTCGCCGGTGATGAAACTGGCGGCCCCGCTGCAGAGGAAGGCGGCCACGGCGGCCACTTCCTCCGGCCTTCCGTACCGGCCCAGCGGCGTTCCGGCAAGCATGTCAGCGCCCCGGGCATTGACCAGGTCCGTGACCATGGGGGTCTCGATGGTGCCGGGGGAAATCGCGTTGACCCGGATGCCGGGGCCGACCTCCTGGGCCAGACTGCGGGTCAGGGCGATCACTCCGGCCTTGCTGGCGGCATAGTGGCTGTGGTTCTTGCTTCCGCGGTGTCCGGCGACAGAGGCGAAATTCACCACCGCCCCGCCCGGGCGCACCATGGGGATGGCGGCGCGCAGCAGCTGGAACACGCCGTCGAGATTGACCGACATCACCTGCCGCCATACCTCGTCGCTGGTCGAGATGAACGGGGACTCCGGGTAGATCCCGGCCACGGGAATGACGAAGTCCAGTCCGCCGAAGCGGGTGCGCGCCAGTTCAAGCGCGGCCGAGATTTTGACCGGGCTGGAAGCATCCCCGGCCACCCAGCAAATCTGCTGGGCAGCCCCAAGCTCTTCTGCCAGTTCCCGCAGGGGGACCTCGTGCAGGTCCATCAGCACCAGACGGGCGCCGGCGTGATGGAAGATCCGGGCTACTTCCTTGCCGATGCCGCCGGAAGCGCCGGTGATCAGTGCAACCTTGCCGGCAAAGTCGAACTCCATGCTGCTCATGCGTACCAGTTCCCGTCCACCGTCATGCCGCCGTCAACCATGAGCAGATGCCCGTTGACGAACGAGGACGCCGGGGTGGACAGAAATTGGATAGCCTCGGCGATTTCCTCCGGGTCGGCAAAGCGGCCCAGCGGGGTCCGCGCTTTGATCAGGGCGTCGTCCAGCTTGCCCTCAGCCACCAGGGTGTCCGTCAGCGCCGTACGCACATAGCCGGGCCCGACCGCGTTCACGCGGATCCCTTCGGGCGCCCACTCCACGGCAAGTGTCCGGGTCAGTCCCGCGATGCCGGCCTTGGCGGTGGTGTAGCTGGCACGTCCGGGCATCCCTGTCAGCGCCGCCACGGATGCCAGGTTGACGATTGTCCCGCCGCCGGATTCCCTCAGCAGCGGATACGCCGCCCGGCACGAACGCATGGCGCCGGTGAGATGGATGTCCAGCATTAGCGTGAAATCCTCGTCGCTGACTTCGCTGCTGGGGGCCGGTCGCGCTATCCCTGCCGAATTAACCACCGCGTCCAGCCGTCCTTCGAGCTCGCGGATGCTCCGGAAACCGGCAACGACGCTGGCGTTATCAGTGACGTCGACGCGGACTCCGCGGGCATCGGCCCCGAGCTCCGCCAGCGCCTTATCCAGGGCCGGCTGCGCGAGGTCCAGCAGCACCGCCGTTCCACCGCCGGCAATCCAGCGTCTCGCGGATGCCAAACCGATGCCGGATGCCCCTCCCGTGATGGCCACGACGGGGCGCTGCAGGATGCTCTCCATGATCAAACTCCTATCCGGACGTACTGACATGCCCTTCGATTACTACATTGGATCCAATACTACGCATAAGTGGCTACTTTTGGAATGCTTTGTACCATAAACCGTTTGCATTGGATCCGAAGAGTGCGTATCTTGGGATCCAGTGACCCGAGTCACCCTGACTGGAATTCTTTGTTTCCGGCCGGGTCCCAGACACCTTCCGTGGAGATTTCCGATGGCTGAACTAAAACCGCTCACCCCCGACGTCGAATGGGTAGAGCTGCGTACCACCGAACAGGACTGGCAGCAGGCGGATCCTGCCCTGTTGAAAACCATGCTGGTCCAGATGCAGATCATCCGTTCCTTCGAGGAAAGCGTCCTGGAGCTGGCTGGTGAGGGCCTGGTCCATGGCCCGGCCCACTCGAGCATCGGGCAGGAAGGTGGCGCCGTAGGTTCGGCGATTGGGCTGCGCCCAGCTGACGGAGTGAACGGCACGCACCGGGGACACCACCAGTTCCTGGCCAAATCGCTGGCGTATCTTAGCTTCGGCAGCGGTGGCCGGATGGACCCCGCAGCCCCTGTCACGGAGCCGATCCAGGCCTTCCTGCAGCGCACGCTGGCGGAAATCCTCGGACTGGAGCAGGGATTCAGCCGGGGCCGCGGCGGCTCCATGCACCTGCGGTGGATGGAAGCCGGAGCGCTGGGTACCAACGCGATCGTCGGCGGCGGCGTGCCGCTGGCCGCCGGAAACGCCTGGGCGCAGAAACATGACGGCGCCCGGACCGGAGGCGACACGGACCTGACCGTGACGTACTTCGGCGACGGCGCCACGAACATCGGCTCCGCCCTGGAGACCATGAACCTCGCGGCTGCGTGGAAGCTCCCGCTCTGCTTCTTCATCGAGAACAACCTCTACGCCGTGTCCACGCACGTAACGGAAGTGACCGGAGAGCCCCGCCTGTCCGGCCGCGGCCCCGGCTTCGGTATCCGGTCCTGGCGGGTTGACGGCATGGACCCCCTGGCCGTTCACTTGGCCATGGAACAGGCCGCCGAACATATGCGCTCCGGCAATGGCCCGGCGCTCATCGAGGCCGAGGTCTACCGCTACTTCCATCAGAATGGCCCGTTCCCCGGCAGTGCCTTCGGCTACCGCAGCAAGGCCGAGGAGAAGTCCTGGCGGGACCGTGACCCGATCCTGCGTGTCGCGAAGGAACTGCAGAATCTGGGGCTGATGGACGCCCGGGCCATCCAGGAGATGACCGGGCTGATCAAGAACGCCTGCGACGCCGCCGTCGCCGCCCTGACCGAGCAGGACCCCGAGGCCAAGCCCGGCAAGCGAAGAATCCGCCCCGAGCTGTGGCCGGATCCCGGTTTCGTTGACGTCGGCATCCGCGGGGACCTCTCCGAACTCGCCGGGGCACGTACCGAGGAGGAAGCCACGTTCAGCGGCGAGCTCGCCGAGCGCAAGTTCATCGACTCCGTCGCCGACGTCATGCACGCACGGATGGACAGTGACAAATCCGTCGTGGTGATGGGCGAGGATGTCCACCGGCTCAAGGGCGGCACCAACGGTGCCACCCGCGGGCTCAAGGACGCCCACCCGGAGAGGATCCTGGGCACCCCGATCAGCGAGAATGCCTTCGCCGGGCTCGCCGGAGGCATGGCCATGGACGGACGCTACAAGCCCGTGGTCGAGTTCATGTATGCGGACTTCATGTGGGTCGCCGCCGACCAGCTGTTCAACCAGATCGGCAAGGCACGCCACATGTTTGGCGGGGAGGGCAAAATGCCGCTGGTCCTTCGGTCCAAGGTCGCCATGGGAACCGGCTACGGCTCCCAGCACTCCATGGACCCGGCCGGCATCTTCGCTACCCAGCCCGGCTGGCGCATCGTCGCCCCCTCCACGCCGTTCGACTACATTGGCCTGATGAACGCCGCACTCCAGCTTGAGGACCCGGTGGTCGTCATAGAGCATGTGGACCTCTACACCACCAGCGGCGCGGCCCCCGTCAGCGACTTTGACTATCAGATTCCGTTCGGCAAGGCCGCGGTGCGCCGGGAAGGCAGCGACATCACCGTGCTGACCTATCTGGCCATGGTCCAGCCCGCCCTGGACGCCGCCGCCGACGCCGCGCTCGACGCCGAGGTCATCGACCTGCGCTGGCTGGATGCGGCAAGCATCGACTGGGACACCATCGGCGCTTCCATCCGGAAGACGAACAATGTGCTGATCGCCGAGCAAGGCGCCCGCGGCACTTCCTATGGAAACTGGCTCAGCGACGAAATCCAGCGACGGTTCTTCGACTACCTGGACCAGCCCGTCCAGCGGATCACCGGGGCGGAGGCCTCGCCGAGCATCTCCAAGGTGCTGGAACGGGCTGCCTTTGCCGGCCGCCTCGAAATGGACAACGGCCTGGCGGCCGCCGCCCGCAACCTGGCCCGCTGAGTCCTGCCAGTCCCCCGTTCCCCCGACCTCCCAGCCGCCCCCGGCGGCCCGTTTCTGGAGAAACTCTCATGGCAACTCTGCTGAACATGCCGGCCATCATCGCTGATGCGACCGAGGCCGTGCTCTACACCTGGTTCAAAGCCGCCGGTGATTCCGTCACCGCCGGCGAACCCATCGCTGAAATCGAAACCGAAAAGGCCACCGTGGAATTGGAGGCCGAAGGTGACGGCATCCTGGCCCGGATCATCGCCCTGCCCGGTGACACGGTGGCCGTGGGCGCCCCCATCGCCGTCATGGCAGCGGCCGGCGACGCCGAGACGGACATCGACGCCGTGCTGGCTACCGCCGTCTCCCGCCCCTCCGCAGCGGCGGAACAGCACGATCAAGCCGTTTCCGTCCCGGCGGCGACGGAGTCTTCCGACCCGGCCGCCGACACCGCGCGGGTGTTCAGTTCCCCGTTGGCCCGGCGGCTGGCCCGCGAACACGGGCTGGACGTCGCCGCCCTCAACGGTTCCGGGCCCGACGGCCGCATCATCCGCAAAGACGTCGAAACCGCGATCGCCGGCCGGCCCGCCGCGGTGGAGGCGGCAGCCGCCCCGGCCGCCCCGGCCTCGGCAACGTCCGTCCCCCTCGTTCCCGTTCCGGCCCGGACTCCGGCCGCTGAGGAGCCGGACGCCGAAGCCATCCCCTTCACCCGGATGCGTCAGGCCATCGCGCGCCGGCTGACCGAGTCCAAGACCACCGTCCCGCATTTCTACCTCACCGTGGACGTGCGCATGGATGACCTGCTCGCGCTGCGCAAGCAGGTCAATGCCACAGCGGCCCGCAAAATCACGGTCAACGACCTTGTCGTGCGGGCCATCGGCCTGGCCCTGCGGGATGAGCCCGATGCCAACGTCAGGTTCAACGGGGACAGCATGCTCCGGTACGACCGCTCCGACGTCTCCGTCGCCATCGCCACCGATGGCGGGCTGATTACCCCTGTCGTCCGCGGCGTGGACCGGGCGTCGATCACCGAGGTCAGCACCACCATTGCCGACTACGTCACACGGGCCCAGGCCGGCAAGATCCGGCCCGACGAGCTCGCCGGAGGATCCTTCACGGTCAGCAACCTGGGTATGTTCGGCACCAAGGAGTTCACCGCCATCCTCAATCCGCCGCAGGCCGGCATCCTGGCCGTGGGCGCCGCCGAACCCCGGGCCGTCGTCGTCAACGGTGAACTGGCCGTCGCCACGGTGATGACCTGCACCCTATCCGCCGACCACCGCGTGGTCGACGGCGCGGTCGCCGCCCGTCTCATGGCTGCCTTCAAGCAGCGCATGGAAAACCCGCTGTCCATCCTTATCTAACCCGACCATTTCAACCCGTTCCGCATCGACGACGACGCCGAACCAGCACGGAGTAACCATGGCTTCCCTCCCCTCCCCGCCGCAGACCGGCAGTTATGTAGCGGTCATCAACCGGCGGATCTTCCGCCACCTGATGCCGCTGCTGCTGATGGCCTACGTCATCTCCTTCCTCGACCGCACGAACATCGGCATGGCCAAGGACCGGCTGGAAATCGATCTGGGCATCACCGCCGCCGCCTACGGGCTGGGCGCCGGCCTGTTCTTCCTCGCCTACGCGGCCCTGGAAATCCCCAGCAACCTGATCCTGCATAAGGTCGGGGCCCGCCTCTGGATCACCCGGATCATGATCACCTGGGGGCTGCTCTCCGCCGGCATGGCATTCGTCAACAACGAGGCCACGTTCTACCTCATGCGCATCCTGCTCGGCGCCGCCGAGGCGGGACTGTTCCCCGGTGTCATGCTCTACATGACCTACTGGTTCGGCAGGGATGTCCGGGCCAGGGCCAACGGCTACTTCCTGATCGGCGCCTGCATCGCCAGCATCATTGGCGGACCGTTGGGCGGGCTGCTGCTCCAGCTTGACGGGCTCGGCGGATGGCACGGCTGGCAATGGATGTTCATCATCGAAGGGCTGCCCGCGGTGGCCCTGTCAGTCGTGATCTGGAAAATGCTCCCCGACCGCCCCCGCAACGCCAAATGGCTCACGGCCTCAGAGGCTGAGGAAATCGAAACACGCCTGGCCGCCGAGCAAGCCGAAGCGGCCGCGCATTCCGGCACCCATTCCTTTGCCGGTATTTTCAAGGACCGCACGGTCATGCTGGCCATTTTCATCAACCTGGCCCACCAGATATCGCTGTACTCGGTCACCTACTTCCTGCCCAGCGTTATCGGGAAGGCAAGCGGACTGGCCCCGTGGATCGTCGGCTCACTGGCCGCGATCCCCTGGTTCTTCGGCGCGCTCGGCGCCCTGCTCATCACCCCCCGCGCCAGCACTCCCCAGCGGACAAAGTCCCTGGTTATCGCCGGCCTCACCGCCATGATCGTAGGCACCGTCGTTGGCGTCGTCGGGGGCCCGGTGCTGGGCATGGCCGGGTTCGCCCTGGCCGGTCTGTTCTGGTTCGTCGTCCAGCCCATCATGTTCTCCATCCCCGGCAGCCGGCTGACCGGCATCACCCTGGCCTCGGGCCTGGCCCTGATGAACACCGTGGGCATCACCGGCGGGTTCTTCGGGCCAACCGTGATGGGCTACACGGAATCCGCCACCGGCAATACCCTCGCCGGTCTCTGGTTCGCCATAGGTCTGCTGATACTCGCCGTCTTCGCGGCCTGCTTCCTGCAGCTGGGCTCCTCCAGAAACGGCAGCGGCGACACCGACCAACCCCATGCCCTGCCTGAAAAGGCCGAGGTCCCTGCAGAAAGATAACCGGAACCCGCAGCTGACCGTCACACCCGGTTCCAACTCTCACGACCACGGCGGCACCGGAGCATTCGCAGCACAGGTGCCGCCGCAGCCCCCGGGCGGTTGGGCGGATTACCGCCGCCAGCCCTGACAACAGAGTCGACAGCCGGTAGCCCGCGCGGGGCGGGAGTGTGTCGGTGACCCGCGAATTCTCCCCTAACGGGATCCCGGGACCGGACGTCGCAGCCTACTACGCCCGCCGCGCCGCTGCCGGAGTGGGACTGATTATCACCGAGGGCACCTACATCGACCACCCTGCCGTGGGTGACTCGGTCGACGTGCCGCAGCTCTTCGGCGACGCAGCCCTGGAAGGCTGGCGCTCGGTCGTGGACGGCGTCCACGCCGCAGGCGGCGCAATCATCCCCCAGCTGTGGCACCGCGGTGGACGGCGCGTACCAGGGACCGGGCCGCAACCGGACGTGCCCAGCATTTCGCCGTCCGGCGTCTCCTACGACAAGATTCCCGGCGCCAGCGTGGCCTCCCTGGCCGACATCGAGGAGATCGTTGGATCTTACGCCCGCGCCGCCGGCACCGCCCACTCCCTGGGTTTTGACGGAATCGAGCTGCACGGCGCCCACGGCTACCTCATCGACCAATTCCTCTGGCCGCGCACCAATCAGCACCGATGCCTATGGCGGGGACGCCGCCGGCCGCGCACGCTTCGCTGTAGAGGTTGTCACCGCCTGCCGGGTAGCCACTAGCCCGGACTTCCCCATCAGCTTCCGTCTCTCAAACTGGAAAGACGGCGACTACAACGCCGTGCTTGCCCCGACCGCAGAACAACTCGGCGCACTACTGCACCCCATCGCGCAGGCGGGAGTGGACATCTTCCATGTCTCCACCCGCCGATTCTCGAGCCCGCCTTCGAGGGTTCACCGCTGACACTGGCCGGTTGGGTCCGAAAGCTAACCGAAATCCCGACCAGCGCCGTCGGCTCCGTCGGCCTCGACGGTGACCTCTGGACGGCCTACACCGACGGCGGCCGGGCAAAGACCACGAGCATGGACGGAATCATCGAACGGTTCTCCAACGATGAACTCGACCTCGTCGCCGTCGGCCGCGCCCTGCCGTCCGATCCGCTCTGGGTTGCCAAGCTCGAACGCCGAGCCTTCAACGAACTTCGCTCATTCACCGCAGAAGACCGCCAAATTCTGCACTGAAAACCTCCACGCCCTGTCAGATCACAGGTTGGAGGAGCCCTTCGCATCGGCGTTCTCCGTTCCGGAGGCTCTTGCCGGTTTCCGCCCTTGTCGAGAAGGATGCGGATATGACCCCAAGGCAAATTTGGCTCCGGTTCCCAGGCCCGCACCATAGAGGTCATGTAGTGGGAGGTTCCTGGCAGATAGACCTTTCATCTAGGAAACACCGTTCGCAGGTCTTCGGCGAGCCGGTCGATGACCCCAATCCCCCACTTTTCCCGGGTCCTGCCGCTCCAGAATGTCCCTGCCGAGAGACCAGTACACCTCGATCAGCTGCGTGTTGACGGTCCGCAGTGCCTTTGTGCGCGGCTCGGACATGATCCTTCAGCTGCCCTAGAAGATCGCTGTAGCCGGCAGGGAGGGCGAGGTCGCGCCGTGGGGTCATGGGTGCATCCTAAGGAGCGACCGCGCCGTACCTGTCCGGCATCCTTGAGAAGCTCGGGGCAAGGGATCCTGGCACTCTCGGCCGCGAGCGAGAAGGTGCCTACAAGCGAGCATTGAAACTGGATCCAATGGCGTGCAAGGATTGAACCGACGGAGAGTGCCGCGAAATAGCCTTGTCACTCGATTGATCCGTATCAGTGAAAGTCCAGACTGCATGCTGTATTCCCACCGCTCCCACTCCAGGGATCCGGGAGCGGCGGGAGGCTGCACATACGCGAGGTTCAAAAGGAGCGCTGGATGGCAGTGGAAACGGCGTCGCCCGCGGTGAGTGGCCAGCGCGTGGCCGACGAACTGCGGCGCCTTATCCTCGAGGGAGAATTCCAGCCGGGGCAGCGCATCGGCCAGGAAATGTTGGCGGAGCGCTTCAACGCCAGTCGGATGCCCGTACGGGAGGCTTTGCGCCTTCTCGAGTCAGAGGGGCTAGTGTCCATCGTCCCCCACAGCGGGGCCTGGGTGTCCAAGCTCGACGCCTTCGAGTTCGACCAGACCTACAAGCTTCGTGGGGTTGTCGAACCGCTGGCAATCCGCGAGAGCATCCCCAACCTCACCGACGAGCAAGTAGACCGGCTCGGCCAGCTTGTCGAAGACATTAAAGCCACAGCTGGTCCCCGCGATGTCGAGGGCTTTCTGCGGCTGGACCGAGAATTCCATCTACTCACCTATGCGGGGGTGCGGCATCAGGCGTTGACCGATTTGGTACTGCGGCAGTGGAATACGACCCAGCACTACCGCCGGGTGCTGGTCCAGCATCAGGACACGGCCGACGTTACGGCAACCAACCTTGACCACGAGCTGATCCTAGATTCCATCCGACGTCGCGACCTGGATGCGGCCGCCGCCATGGTGAAGCTTCACATCCAGAGGACGCGAAAGACTTTACATCGTCCGTCCGATACGTTCGGGTAATCGGATCCATACCGGCCCCAAGTCGGAATTGGATCCATGTGCGTCGTTGCCGTCCAAGGTGACGGCGCATGTTTTTTGGGCCTCGTGTTCCGCAGATTGTCGAGGATTAGCGAGTGAACAGGCAAATATCCGTGTTTTGAGGTGTCCGCCCGGCGAAAACCGCGTCGACCGAGGCATCACGATTGGATCCAAACTACTTGACCTACGTCACGTCCATGTGGTTATCTTGGCTCGTTGGATCCAATCTTTTGACGAAATGGTTCCAACTGTTTCCGGAGGCTCTCGTCCCGGCGCACCCCTAAGAAAAATCGAGTTTTACTGGAAGGCAAGACGACGATGTCACATACCTGGTGGCCTTCAGCCACGGCAGATTCCGTGTTCCTTTCCCCGGCGGCCGTGATCGGCGGCTTCGGCTCTGTCCGCAATCTGGCCGGCATTCTCTCTGCCCAGCTCTCCATCACGACCGGTTCCATCCTCCTGGCGGTCGACGACGCCGTCGTAGCCGCGGGGCTCATCGCTCCGGTTGAGGAGGCGCTGATCGCCGCTGGCTATGAGGTGCACACCCGAGGCGGTTTCGGCGCCGAACCCTCGTCCGACGTCGTTGACGCGATCGCCAAGGAGGCCCGTGCGTCCGGGGTCGCCGCGGTTGTAGGCATCGGTGGCGGCTCCGTCTTGGACTCCTCCAAGCTCATCGCGTTGCTGCTTCGTAATGAGGGCGGCTCGGCGGACTGGACGGGCGTGGTGACCCCCGAGCGCGGGGTCGCACCCCTGGTGCTGGTCCCAACCACCTGCGGCACCGGCTCGGAAGCTACACGCATCGCGATGGTTACTGTGGACGGCAACAAGCGTGCTTCGAGTTGCGCCCTCTTTGTCCCCCGTGTAGCGGTCATCGACGCCGAACTGGTCGGATCGCTGCCGAAGTCGGTTATCGCAGCCACCGGTATGGATGCCCTCGCTCATGCGACGGAGTCCTTGATGGCCAGCAGTGCATCCGTGCTTTCCGCGCACCATTCGCTGCGCGCCATCGAGTTACTCATCCGCAATCTGGAAAACGCCTACAACGGTGACAAGGACGCTCTCGCCAACGTCCTGTGGGCATCACACCTAGCCGGTCAGTCACTTAACGCAGGAGTTGTCCTCGGCCACTCGCTGGCCTATTGCCTGGCACATGCAAACCCCATGCCTCACGGCATGTCGTGTGCCATCGCGCTGCCGTACTGCATCGCGTATAACCAGAATCTTGAGCCCGCCCTGGCGAGATTGTTGGCTCTGGCCCTGACCGTCGGGCAGAGCGATAACCTCCGCACAGCCGCCGGAGAGGTCGAAGCCCTCTCCGGCCGGATGGGCCTGCCTCGAACGCTCGCGGAGGCCCGGATCCGCCCGACAGCGATTCCGGAGATGGCCCGGTTGTGCGTCAGGGACTACCCGCGCCCCACAAACCCGGAGCCCTTCGACGAAAAGCTGATGGAGGAGCTCTTCGGTTCCATGGAGACCGGCGACCTCGACCGCGCCTTCGCCGTCACCGCCCGCTGACCCTGCCTAGAGAAAGTTTCATCATGACTTACGGATTGCTGAAGAACCTCGTAAACGGAGAATTCGTAGCCTCCAACTCCGGGGACGAGATCGATGTGTTCAACCCGGCCACCGACCGGGAGAAGGTCGGCTCGGTGCCGGCGATGTCCCGTGAGGAGGTCGCCCGGGTCTTCGCCGCGGCGGCCGATGGCGCGAAGACCTGGAAGAAGACCAACCAGCTTGAGCGCGGCCGCATCCTGCTCAACGCCGCCGGGATAATCCGCTCACGCCGCGACGAACTTGTCGAGCTGATTGTCGCCGAAATGGGTAAGACCCGAGCTGAGGCCACCGGGGAGGTCGGCAAGACCGCGGAGTTCTTTGAATACTACGGCGGCATGGGCCGTGACGGCTTCGGCGATTTCCTCGCCGACGCCCGCCCCGGGACCTTCGCTGCGCGCATCATCGAACCCATCGGCGTCGTTCTGCTGATCACCCCTTGGAACGACCCCTTTCTGACACCAGCCCGCAAGCTCGGTCCGGCACTGATTTCCGGCAACGCAGTTGTCATCAAGCCGGCCACGGCCACGCCGCTCATCACCCTGCGACTAGCGGAAATCCTGCACGAGGCAGGCCTGCCCGCAGGTGTCCTCGGCACCGTCACAGGGCGCGGATCCGATCTGGGTGACGCACTCCTCGAATCTGATGGCCTGCGCGCCGTCTCATTCACCGGCTCCACCGCGGTCGGCATGGAAATCCAAGCCAAACTTGCTGGTCGGGGCATCCGCGTGCAGACCGAAATGGGCGGAAAAAACGCGGCAGTCGTTATGGACGACGCCGACCTGGACACCGCAATCCCGACCATCGTTGCCGGCGCGTTCGCCCAGGCTGGCCAGCGCTGCACTGCGACCAGCCGCCTCATCGTCCAGAAAGGTATCGCCGAGGAGGTGCGCACCCGAATCGCCAACGCCGTCCGGGAACTACGGGTGGCCCCGGGCTCAGAGGAAAAGGTGGACCTTGGGCCGGTCGTGGACCAGGGCGCCCAGAGCTCCATCCGCAGTCATATCGAACGCGCCGTTGCACAGGGCGCCAAGGTCATTGCCCGTCGCGACCTTGAGGGCGCGGCCGCGACCAAAGGCGCCTTTGTCGAGCCGACCTTTCTGGGCATCACCACCGAGCATGATATTTGGCGTGAAGAGGTGTTCGGGCCGGTCCTGGGCATGGTCGAGGTCGATTCTCTCGACGAAGCGATCGCCGCCGTCAACGACTCCGCGTACGGCCTGTCGAGCGCAATCTTCACCCGCGACCTGGGCAACGCCTTCCGCTTCCTCGAGGAGGCAGATACCGGCCAGGTTTCGATCAACCAGCCAACCACCGGTTGGGACATCCATCACCCCTTCGGCGGCTTCAAGGACTCTGGATCCGCCTTCAAGGAACAGGGCCGAGACGCGCTGGGCTTCTACACCCGAATCAAGGCTGCGGCGATCCGCACCCACTAGGGCGGATCCTTAGAAAGGACCAGCACCATGAAGACCGAACTCTTCTCACTCGCCGGGCGCCGCGCTGTCGTCACCGGAGGCGGACGCGGTCTGGGCAAGGCAATTGCTGCAGGCCTGGCCGCCGCGGGCGCCACCGTGGCTGTGGTGTCGAGGACTGCCGCCGACGTGGAAGCTGCCGCTGACGAGCTGGGCGAAAATGTGGTTCCGCTTGCCATGGACGTCGCCAGCGGCGACGTCGCGTCGATGGTCGACGCGATGGAAGGTGCGCTCGGGGGCGTGATCGACGTCGTCGTTCACGCCGCAGGCGTACAGCACCGGGAGCCGGCCGAGCAATTCGCCGCCGAGGAATGGGACCGCGTGTTGCGCATAAACCTCACCGCACCGTTCAGGCTGAGCCAGGAGGTCGGCCGCCGTCAGCTAGCGGGCGAACTTAGGGGAAGCCACATTTTCATCGGCTCGCTGACCAGCCTGCTCTCGATTCCCGATGCCGCCGCGTACACCGCGTCCAAATCAGGAGTCTACGGGTTGGTGCGGACCCTGAGCACTGAGTGGTCCGGGCGGAACATCCGAGTTAACGGCATTGGTCCAGGTTACTTCCGCACCGCACTTACCGAGGCCGTTTTCGCTGACGAGAAGCGATACCAGAAGATGCTGGACCGAATTCCGATGGGCCGCTTCGGCGATCCGGATGAATTGGCCGGGGCCGCCGTGTTCCTGGCCTCGGATGCCTCCAGCTACATCACTGGACAGCTGCTGATGGTCGACGGCGGATGGACCGCTGCCTAGGCAGCCGCCCAACTTCAAAAGCATCCGTTACCCAAACAGAACATCGGAGACAAAGATGTCACCCACCAAGAGTGGATTCAACCGGCGTCGGTTCCTGAAGTATTCCGGAGCTGGCCTCATGGCCTTGGCTGTTGCCCCCGGCCTCGCCAGCTGCGCTTCTCCGGGCACCGATGAGGCCACTCTGCGCCTTGGGGCCTTTTTCCCTGTCTCGGGGACTAACGCGCTGTTGGGTGAGGAATCCTGGCGCGGAGTCCAGATTGCCACTGACCTGCGCAATGCGGCCGGCGGTGTCGCGGGCAAGAAGGTCGAAATGGTCTTCGCCGATGTGCCCGACGTGAATACCGCGACTTCCGAGGCGCGGCGGCTCGTGTTCAACAAGAACATCAAGCTTGGCCTAGGCACATACGGTTCCTCGTTGTGCCTTGCGGCTTCCGAGGTCTTCGCCAGGACCGGCAACACGTACATCGAGCTCGGGGCCGTTTCCGAAGCGATCACCGGGCGGGGATACGACAACGTGTTCCGTTTCAACCCGACGGCCGCGGACATGACGCGCGTGCACATGGACTTCATCCAGAACTACCTGGCCGGCGCGCTGAACAAGCCGGTGGGGGATCTGCGGGTCGTGATGCTTTACGAAGACTCCTCCTACGGTCAGTCGATCGTCTCGCTGGCGCAGGTCGCCGCGGACGAGATCGGGCTCCGGCACTTCGAGTCGGAGCCGTACAGCGCCAAGTCCACGGACCTGTCCTCGACCGTGCTGCGCCTGAAGAACAAGAACCCCGACATCGTCCTCGCCGTCTCCTATGCCGCCGACGCCGTGCTGCTCGGCCGCCAGATCCGCGACAACAACGTCAAGCTTGGCGCCTTCGTGGGCACCGGCGGCGGGCACAGTCTGTCCAGCTTCCAGCAGGCGCTCGGCAGCGCGGCCGACGGCGTGTTCGACGTCGACTTCACCCAGATCCACGTGAACCGCGACTTCACCCCGGGGATCGACGAGTTCGTCACCGAGTACCGCAAGCGCTGGAACACCGAGCCGGCCTCCGGCCACTCGCTGAGCAACTTCACGGCGTCCCAGATGCTCTTCGACATCCTCGAGACGACCGGCGGCAACGACGACCCGGAGGTCTTCGCCGCCGCGGCGCGCCGGTTCCGCCTGGAGCCCGGAACGACGGCGGCGGGCTGGGGCTACGAGCTCGACGGGCAGAACCAGAACCAGCTCGGAAGCATGTACGTGATGCAGTGGTCCGGCTCCAAGCTCGAAACCGTCTACCCGCCCGAGGCCGCCGTGCGCGAGCCGCAACTCATAACGCCATTCGGCCTGTGACCCAGAGGAGCCCCTGATGGATCATCTCTTACAAACAGTGGTCGCGGGCCTGATGCTCGGCGGCGTATACGCCCTCGTGGCCGTCGGCCTCAACCTGATTTTCGGCGTCGTCAAGATCATCAACTTCGCGCACGGCGAGCTCGTCATGGCGGGAATGTACCTGACGTGGTGGATGTGGAGCTCGTGGAACATGAACCCTTACGTGTCGCTGTTCGTCGTCACCCCGGTGATGTTCCTGGCCGGCGTCGCGCTGCAGAAGTTCATCCTGAGCCCGATGCAGGACTCCTCGCCGACCATGAAGATTTTCGTGACACTGGGCCTCTCGGTGTTCCTGCAGAACCTGGCGCTGTGGCTCTTCGGCGGCCAGTTCCGCACCGTCAACTTCCCCTGGGCGGAGCAGAACCTCACCATCCTCGGCGTCAGTGTGACCTACGGCCGCCTCACCGCGTTCGTCGTCGCCCTCGCCCTGGTCTTTGCGCTGTTCTACATGATGAAGCGCACACTCATGGGCAAGGTGCTCAACGCGCTGGTCGAAGACCGCGAGACCGCGGGCCTCATCGGCATTCCCGTGAAGAAGTACTACCTGGCGGCCATGGGGATCGGCGTGTCCCTCGCGGGCATCGCCGGCACCCTGATCGTGCCGTTCCAGGCCGCCTACCCCCTCGTGGGGGCACACTTCACGCTGCTCGCCTTCGTCGTCGTTGTGCTCGGCGGCCTGGGCAACATGGTCGGTTCGCTCATCGGCGGACTGATTCTCGGAATCGTCGAAACCATCGCCGGTACCTACATCGACCCAGCCCTCCAGCAGGTCGCGGTCTTCGTCGTCTTCATCTTGGTGCTCATCGTCCGCCCTCAGGGCATCTTCGGCGGATCGGCCCGGAACGCGGAAGTTGGATTGAAGTGAAAAAGCTGAGCCTTCCCTGGATCATCGTCCCGACAGTCCTGGCGTTTCTCCTGCCGGTTTTCACGCAGGACCAGTACCTGCTGCACATCAGCGTCCTGACCCTGGTCTTCATGGGCGTCACGGTCGCCTGGAATATCATGGCTTTCGGCGGCATCCTGTCCCTGGGCCACGCCGCCTTCTTCGGCATCGGCGCCTACACGGTGAGCATCCTCTACGTCGACTACGGGATCAACCCGTGGATCGGCATCCTGGCGGCCATCGTCTTCGCGGCCCTGGGGTCGCTGATCCTCGCCATTCCGCTGCTGCGTCTGCGGGGTCCGTTCTTCACACTGGCCACGCTGGCCTATGTCGAGGTGCTCCGCCTCCTCGCCATCTGGGCGGTCCCGGTCACCAACGGCTCCGTCGGCATCACCACCCCGCCGACGCAGGGACTGGCCTACCTCTCCTTCGAATCCCGCCAGCCGTACTACTACATCGCGCTGGTCCTCACGCTCGCCGCCATCGGCATCTCCATCTGGATCTACCGGTCGAAGCTGGGCTACCACCTGCGGGCCGTGGCCACGGACGAGGAGGCGGTGCGCGCGCTGGGCGTGCGGACCAACCGGGTCAAGCTGAGCGCCCTCATTATCAGCGCCGGCATGACCGGAGCCTTCGGGGCCTTTGGCGCCCTGTACTTCTTCGTCATCGAGCCGGACACGCAGTTCTCCGCCACGCTGTACTCGATCCAGCCAGCCCTGAACGGCATCATCGGCGGCATGGGGATCATCGCCGGCCCGATCGTCGGCGCGATCGTCATGACGCCGCTCGGAGAGTGGCTGCGCGTCACGTTCTCCGGCACCAGCCAGGGCGTGAACTTCATGATCTACGGCGTGGTACTGATCGTGATCGTCCGGCTGATGCCCGGCGGCCTGGTCGAGGGATTCAAGTCCATTGCCCGCCGGGCCCGCCGCGGCGGCAGCAGCGGCCGGGGCGGCGCGCGTTCCGCCGCCGCCCCTCCACAAACCCCCGCCGCGACTGACCCGAAGGTCCGCAACGCATCCACCACGGAAGGAGAGTGAGCCGCCGTGGGCAACTCACTGCTGAGCGTCGATAACGTCACCAAGCGATTCGGGGGCATCCAGGCGGTCGACGGAGTGTCGCTGGAGCTGGGCCACCAGGAGATCATCGGGATCATCGGGCCCAACGGTGCCGGCAAGACCTCGTTCTTCAATCTGCTGTCCGGGATGTTCCTGCCCGACACCGGGTCGGTGGCCTTCGATGACCGCGACATCACGCGCACCGACCCCGCCACCAGGGCGCGCCTCGGCGTGGGGCGCACCTTCCAAGTGGTCCGGCCGTTCAAGGGAATGTCCGTCGCGGAAAACGTCATGGTCCCGCTTCTGGTCCACGACTCCGGGGTCTCGAAGGCGCACCGGAAGGCCCTCGAGCTGCTCGGCGACCTCGGCATCGCCCAGCTCGCCGACACCCCGACCGAGGCGCTGACCCTGGCCCAGCGCAAGCGGGTCGAGGTGGCCCGGGCACTCGCGACCGAGCCGAAGCTGCTGCTGCTCGACGAGGTCCTCGCCGGACTTAACAGCCGGGAGGTCATCGACGTGCTGCCGTTCGTCACCACCGTGCGGGACCGCGGCGTCGCGATCCTGATGATCGAGCACATCGTCTCCGCGGTGATGGAAGTATCCGACCGAATGATGGTGCTCGACCACGGAAAAGTCATCGCGGAGGGCGATCCCGCGACCGTGATCAAGGACCCCAAAGTCATCGAGGCGTACCTCGGACCCGAGGAGTGAGGCAACAACATGCTTGAGGTAAAGAACATCTCCGCCTACTACGGCGACGCCCAGGCCCTCGAGGACGTCAGCCTGAACCTTCCAGCCCACGGCGTAACGGCCTTCCTCGGCCCCAACGCTGCAGGCAAGTCGACGACCCTGCGGGTCATCAGCGGCCTCATCCCTGCAGCGACCGGGACGATCACGTTCGAGGGACGAGACATCACCAAAACGTCTCCGCAGGAACGCGTGGCCATGGGCATCGTGCACGTTCCGGAAGGCCGCCGACTCTTCAACACCATGACAGTCGAAGACAACCTGATCCTGGGCGGATACACCCAGCGCAAGGACCGAAAGACGACCGAACGGCTCAACGAGATCTACGACCACTTCCCGAAGCTGGCCGAACGGCGGAAGCAGGAAGCCGGGTTGATGTCCGGCGGCGAGCAGCAAATGTGCGCCGTTGGTCGCGGGCTCATGGCCAACCCCAAGGTGCTCATGATCGACGAGATGTCCCTGGGACTGGCACCGGTCATTGTCAAGCAAATGTTCACGATTGTCAGGGACATCGCCGCCACGGGAATGTCGGTCCTTCTGGTGGAGCAACACGTCAAGAATGCCCTGGAGGTCGCCGACTTCGGCACAATCATCGACGGCGGCATCACCCGCGTTTCGGGCTCGGCAGCCGAGCTGCGCGAGAGCGATGTCGTCCGGGAGTCCTACCTTGGCCACTAGCCCCAGCACGATGGCCGCACTGCGCAAGCGCAGTCAGGTGCCGCGCGACTTCGGCGTGGAGCAGGTGCCGGTCCCGGTCCCCGGGGCCGGGCAAGTCCTGGTCCGCTCCGAGGCGGTGGGCCTGTGCGGATCCGACGTACATGCCGTACGCAGCGACGTCGGCTATGAATGGGTGCAGACTCCTGTCACGCTCGGCCACGAGGTCTGCGGCACGGTCGTCGCAGTCGCCGACGCAGATGGGGAGGAACTTCTCGGCGCACGCGTGGTCGTGATCGCGATCGACGGGTGCGGCCAATGCACCGAATGTGAATCCGGGCGCAGCAACTACTGCCTGGACCGCACCTGCTTCGGTCTGCACTGCGACGGCGGCTTAGCGGGCTACTTTATTGTCGCCGCCTCCCGGCTCTGGCCTGTTCCGGCGGAATTGGAACCGCACTTGGCGATTCTCATCGAACCCGCCTCCATCGTACTTCAGGCGCTCCGGGTGTTGGATGCGGACCTGACCGGACAACACGTGGGCATCTCAGGCCCAGGCACAATCGGTCTGCTCTGCGGGCTCGAGTGCATACGACGCGGCGCCGACGTCGTGATGTACGGGCCGGAGACAGGTGGCGAAGCCCGGCTCGACTTCGCCCGGACCCTGGGTATGCGCATCGGAAACCCGGTAGGCGAGCGTGAACTCGCACACCACTGGGTCGAAGCGTCCGGCGCCGGGCCTGCCCTCGCAAGCGCGATCACGGCGACCCGGATGCAAGGGCGCATCGTCATGCCGGCGATGTATGGACGGCTACCTGAGGTTGACCTGAACCAGGTCGTGCGCAAGGGACTATCGATCCACGGCTCCTACGGCTACACCCGTGAAGACTATTCGAGCGGGACCGCCATGGTCACCGAATTTCGCGGAACGCTCGAACAAATGGTTTCGCTGTTTTCGCTGGACGAAAGCGTGGAAGCAATGAACCGCACAGAGCGCGCAGAGCTCATCAAGGCCGTCGTGTTGCCCACCGGCGGTCCGGTCGAGCAGGACTGAAAGGAACCCATGATTTATCTGACTGAGCAGGACGCATTGGAGCTGTTGACCATCCACGACGCGCTGACAGCCGTGGATCAAGCTCTCAGCAGTGTCTCCAAAGGCACCGCGGCCGTTGCCCCGCGTTCACGCGCAAGCATGAATGGGCTGAACCTCAACCTACTCGGTGGCTCGATGGCAGACACCGGGGCTGGCGCGAAGATCTATGTCACCGGAGGCGGAGCCGCCAAGTTCTGGATCCTGCTGTTTGACCACGAGGGCACTCTTCTGGCGCTTTGCGAGGCCGACCGTATCGGCCAACTTCGCACAGGCGCAGCCAGCGGCGTTTCATCCCGTGTACTGGCTCGTCCGGATTCCCGGCGCCTCGCCATGATCGGCACCGGCTACCAGGCCCGAACCCAAGTCGAGGCGATTGTCGCCGCCACCGGCATCACAGAGGTGGCGGTCTACGGACGGAACACATCGAGGGCCGAGACTTTCGCCGCTACCCTCACCGCGGATTCAGGAGTGAAGGCGCGCGTTGCGTCGAGCGTCGAAGACGCCGTGGACGATGCGGACATTGTGGTCACCACGACCAGCGCGGTTGACCCGCTCGTCCACCCTAAACACCTCCGCGGGGGGACGCACTACATTTTCGCCGGTTCGAACAACCCCGGCAACGCCGAGGCAGCGCCGGAGGTCCTGGCAGCAATGGACGTTTTGGTCACGGACGATATCGAACAGGCCAAGCGCGAGTCGGGCACGCTCCTACGAGCAGCCGCCCAGGGCGCGATTAGCTGGGCTGATGTCGGGACGCTCGGCGATTCACTGCTCGGCACCGGCCGCGTCCGGACCGACCCGCACCAGATGACTGCTTTCGTGTCCCACGGGCTGGGCACATGGGACACGGCGCTGGCACAGATTCTCTACACCAAAGCACAGGGGGCCGGGCGAGGCGTTACGCTGCCCATCGATGGCGCCCCGACAGAAGGAAGGCGATAAGAAATGGCTGAACGCATCGGCATCGTAGGCGGCGGCATCGTCGGAATCGCGATCGCGCGAGCCCTGATGAGAACCGGAGACTTCGACGTGACGGTCCTCGAGAAGGAATCACGAGTCGCGCAACACCAGACGGGACACAATTCAGGGGTGGTGCACGCAGGCCTTTACTACCAGCCCGGCTCACTCAAGGCGACACTCTGCGCCCGCGGACGACAGCTGACCCGCGAGTTCTGCCAGGAACGCAACCTGCCTTACCGTGAGCTAGGCAAGCTCGTCGTCGCCGTGACCGACGCGGACCTGCCAAAACTCGACGAAATCGAGCGACGTGCCCGTGAGAACCAGGTCCCGGGCTTGAAACGGCTGAACGCCCAGGAAATGCGTGAGATAGAACCCCACGTCGCCGGTGTCGCTGCAGTGCATTCCCCTGAGACTGCGGTCGTTGACTACGCGGCAATCACCGAGGCCCTGGCCGAGGACGTCCGCCGCGCTGGCGGCAGGATCATGCTGGGACAAGAGGTCACCGCCGTGAACAACGCCGGCGGGACTGTCAATGTCTCCACCACTGCGGGCGCCCACTCCTTTGACCGGTTGATCGTCTGTGCCGGCCTGCAGTCAGACGTCGTCGCCAAGATGGTCGGGGCCTCACCGTCGCCGAAGATACTGCCGTTCCGCGGTGAGTACTGGATGATGGCCACGGACCGGAGGGACCTCGTCAAGGGCATGATCTACCCGGTGCCGGATCCACGCTTCCCATTCCTGGGTGTTCACTTCACCCGTGGCGTCTACGACGAGGTCCACGTAGGCCCAAATGCTGTGCCGGCGCTGGCCCGCGAGGGCTACAGCTGGGGCAAGATTTCGCTGAAGGACACACTCGAATCGATCCGGTGGCCCGGCGCTGCAGCATTGGCTAAGCAGCACTGGCTCATGGGTGTGCGCGAGATATCCTCGTCGCTGGTCAAACCGCTTTACTTCCAAGAGGCCCGCAAGTTCGTCCCCGATCTGCAGTCAAGGGATCTCGTTTCCAAGGCGGCATCAGGCGTGCGCGCCCAGGCTTGGGACAAGGATGGCTCACTTCTTGACGACTTTGCCGTCGACCAGGTCGGTCAAGTGACATTACTTCGCAACGCGCCGTCACCGGCGGCGACCTCCGCGATGTCCATCGCCGACTACGTACTGAAGGAATACCTGAAAATCACTCCCAGAGTGGAGCGCTCTTAGGGAGAAATCAGGGTATCCGGAATGGTGAAAGCCTCGATAGGTCAAGCCACGAACACCTCCGGCGGGGACCGGCCTGCAAAGGCTCGGCAGACATGAGCAGCAATAGAGAGAGAAGCCAACAATGACGTTATCGGGCTCCACCCACCCAACACCTGGCGGTCCCCTGAGCAGGCACCGGGCAGCCCAGGTGTCCTCCTTGGGCCGAAGCGTGAAGGTGCACACCCGATGAGGCAGGCGACGTTGGCTCCACGCTCCAGCCCGCGTCCTGTAGTAGGTGCCACAGTCAAGTCTGCCGGGCATGTCATCGTTGACTCCCTTGTCGCACACGGCGTCAAGCGAGCCCACGTGGTCCCCGGGGAAAGCTTCCTAGATGTGCTGGACGGACTGCACGGCTCGACGATTGATACGCTTGTTTGCCGTCATGAGGGTGGCGCCCAGGATTCGAAGCCAACGTGCTTTTTGTTCGTGGCGCACCACCAAAGGCCGGCAAAGTTGCGCTGTCCCTTGAACGCCGTGAGACGTCGAATCGGCAATGAGTTCTCAAACGGGATCATCCAGTAATCGGCGAGAGCGCCAGTCGTGGGTGCAGAAGAAAACTGCTCCCTGTAGGTCAGGGCGCCTGGATCCGTTTCACGTCCGGCACAAGCCGCGGACGCCGCCGCAGCGTGTCCCATGTCTGACGTGAAAACAACTGGTGAGGTGAGGGCTGGTGGCGTTGGGAGGACATGGCCAGATGGCCCGTCGTCGTGGGCTGAGGACGGTTCCGTGCCTGTTGTGACGTGTTACTGCGCTAAGGAGACGGGTTTGAGCTCGACTTCGTAGCCAAGCTGGTGCAGCTGGTTGATGGCCTTGCGCCGGGTGCTGCTTTCATGGGTTCGCTGGAAGTGGTCCGCGCCCAGGTCCTCGAAGACGGTCCCGTTGGTGAGCATGTGCCAGATTGCCGTGATGAGCGAGTGCTCGACCGCCACCAGCGCCCGCATGGGTCCCCTGCGTGAGGTGAGCCTCTTGTAGCGTGCCTGGAAATAGGTGCCGCCGGTGCGGGACGCCGCCATCGCGGCGATGCCGAGGGCGCCTTTGAGATGGGAATTTCCCGGCCGGGCGTGACTGGATTTCACTTTTCCGGCGGACTCATTGTGCCCCGGACACACTCCTGCCCACGATGCCAGCTGGGCCGGGGTGGGGAACTGGCCCATGTCGGCGCCGGTTTCGGCGACGATGACCTCGGCAACCCTCCGGCTGACCCCCGGGATTGTTTCAAGCAGATCCAGGGTTGATGACAGCGGTTCGATGAGGGTTGTGATCCGCTGGCTGAGGCTGTCGATTCTTTGGTTAAGGGCATCGATTTGGTCCAGGTGCATCCGGGCCGCGAAGGCATGGTGGTCATTGAACCTGCCGTTGAGCGCTTCGGTCAGCGCGGGAATCTTGGCACGGAGCCTTCGCTGGGCCAGATCCGCCAGCACCGCGAGATCGCGCTCTCCGCCAATGAGCGATTCGAGAATGGCGCGGCCGGAAGCGCCCAGGGTCTTGGTTGCCACGGAGGTGAACTTGATGCACGCGTCTTCGAGCAGCTTCTCCAGCCGCTGGATTTCCCGGGTCCTTTCGGCCACGAAGGTCGTTCTGGACCGGGTGAGGTCACGCAGGACACGGATATGCTCCGGCGGGACAAAGGATCCGCGCACGAGCCCGTGGGCGCCCAGCTCGGCGAGCCATTGGGCGTCGGAAACGTCCGTCTTCCGGCCCGGGAGATTTCTGGCGTGGCGGGCATTGACCAGCAGGGAAAAGTACCCCACAGCGCCGGAATAGAGTCCTCGTGGTTTTTCCTCCAGCCGGTCGAGGATGGCCATGGTGCTGATCTTGGGGGCGCCCGTCATGGATCCCGCCGGAAAGCACGCGGCGACGGCCTCCGCCCGTGGTGCACGAGGCAGCAGCCGGGCATCGATGGTGCTGACCATCTGGCGCACCGTGGCGTAGCTTTCGATCTCACACAGTCGACTGACCGTTACGGACCCGGGTTCGGCAAAGTGGCTGAGATCGTTCCTCAGCAGATCCACAATCATGATGTTCTCGGCACGGTCCTTCAGCGAGGTCGCCAGGTCCTCCCGCAACTGCCTGTCATGCTCCGGATTGGCAGCCCCCACGCTTGAGTCCTAGATTCGCGCGGGGGCTTCTTCATACCAACAAAAGAAACCGCGCTGCCAAGCAGGCGGTCAAAACCTGATGCCGTTCCGGCGGGTGGCCGTCATTTATCGAGCCTCAGTCACGTCAGGTGGCCGGCGCTGTCTCCCCCGGCTCCCCCGCGGGGAAGTGTCGCAGCGCTCGAAGCGGGAGGTGACTTAGTGCTGGACGTCGTTGCAGCAGGAGGGCCCCGCCGGCTTGTACCCATTGGGGGCAGGTGGAGCCCTCCGCACAGCTCAGGCTGCGCTGTCCCCATTGGCGTGCGACCCGTCCTGCCGGGCCGGACCAGACGCGGTCGATGGTTCTTTTGTCGGCCCACACCAGTAGACTGAATTAATCGAACATATATTCGAATAAAGGTGTGTTGTGGGCGTTGTTGTGTGGGTCCCCGAGTGATAGATGCGGGCGCATCGTTGTTGTCGGTGCTGATTTGTCCGGTAACCGTCGCGGCCGGGTACCCGTCGCTGTACGAACCCGTCTGGTTCTTCGAGAAAACCCTCACCGCCCTCGCCGAAGCAGCCGCGGTCCTCGCCGCCGCCGCGCTGACACTCCTCCGGCGAACCCGCCAGGACCTGCCCGCTGACACGTCCACCCGTGCCGCCGGGCCCGCCGGCCTGGAGTCCCGGACCAAGGCAGGCCCGGCGAACCCGATCCCACTGCCCTTGCTCCCGGGCAGACCAGCGCGCACGATGACAGATGACAACCAGGACCGTTCCGCACGGACCGGCCTGATAACCATAAACGGAGGATTCATGACCAGGGACGCCAATATCCACGCCCAGGAGCGCTTCGGCGCCGCTGTAAACAGCGGCAAACTCGAAGAATTCGACGACGTCGTCGCGGCCGGCTGTGTCGACCACGACCCGGCACCGGGACAAGGACCGGGCCCGCAGGGATTCAAGGACCTGTTCACAGGGTTGCGCTTTTCTTTTCCGGATCTGCACCTCGACGTCGAACACCTCACAGCCACCGACGTCGACGTCGCGTTCGCCTACACGATCACCGGGACACATCAGGGGCCGCTGATGGGCCACCCGCCCACCGGCAAGAGCTTCAAAATCCGGGGCATGCAGATCGGACGCTTCCAAGACGGCAAACTCGTCGAACGCTGGGGAAGCAGCGACCAGCTGGGCATGCTCACCCAACTCGGGCTGTCCCCGCAGCCATGAAAATCGTCCGCGCACTGGCCACCGGGGCCGCGGCAGGCGCCGCCGGGACCACAGCCCTGAACACCCTCACCTACCTGGACATGGTCTGGCGTGCCCGCCCCGCCAGCAGCACACCCGAGGCCACCGTCGAAAAACTGGCCGACGTCACAGGCGTGAGGATCCCCGGCAACGAGGAAGAACGCACGAACCGGCTAGCCGGGCTCGGCCCGCTGACAGGACTTGTCGTCGGCGCCGGAGTCGGAGCGGTCCTCGGCCTTGTCCGGGAGGCCGGATACCGGCCAGGACTCCTCGGTTCGTCACTGACTGCGGCGGCCGGCGCACTGATCGGCAGCAACGGTCCCATGACCGTTCTCGGAATTACCGATCCCCGCACCTGGTCTCCCGCGGACTGGGCCAGCGACATCATCCCGCACCTGGCCTACGGCATCGTGACAGGCGCCGCGCTGCACGCCCTGGACCCGGCCGCCTCCGGCCCGCTTTGACCCGCCGGGGCGCAACGGGAAGACTTCCCCGTTGCGCCCCCGACCGTCCAAACCGTTTTCGGGATTTCTGGCCGGGGCGCAGAAAACCCGGGAATCCGATACCCGGCAACACGCCGGTGAGACAGCGATTGCCCCCCCCTCAAAGGGCGCAGTAACCCCGTCCATCCACAAGGGTCCGGGATCAGGGGTGTTCTTATCTGGCAGCAGGCGGCACTCGGTCCCCTGATTTCGAGTACCCGGCGCCCCGCCGGGATCGGCCTAACGGAACTGTCACATTCCGGGGCCCCAACGCGTCCGCGACCTCGTTCATGGCGGGCCCCGATCAAGCTGCGATTTCCCACCAAAGTGGGCTCAAGTCGGATTGACAAAATCAGCCCGGCGAAGGCGAGCATATTCTCCTTTTCGGAGTAGAGGTCTCCGTGCTTGGCATCGCCATAACCGGCCACTGGTGGAAGAACATGCAAATCAGCTCCGACTGAAAGTCCGCAGCGAGGTGGGACCCATTCGAGCCGTCCGAGTGACTGTGTCAAGAGTTTTTGGCCCTGGCGTGACGGTCATACTCGGCTCCACTTAGGTCTGCTACCACCATGTACCGCCTGCCGGTCCTGGGGCGATGTGGGCGGTAGACTGGCTGGAGGTGAGCCGGGAAGTCTGGTCGGCATGTTCTTTGTCGACCCATTTGTTAGGACACCTTCATGAGTAAGAATCCGTCTATTCCACCGCGCTCCTCCGTTTTGGGACGGGGAAGCTACGCCGAAGTGCTGCGCATCGGCGAGATCCTGCGGAAGGAAACCGTCGGTGGCATCTTGTTGGTCGCCGCAGCGGTCATTGCCCTGATCTGGGCAAATTCCCCGGTTTCCGATAGCTACTTCGCACTGCGCGACTTCCGCATCGGTTTCGAGCCGTGGCACCTGGAACTCAGTCTGGGGGCCTGGGCTGCCGACGGATTGTTGGCGATCTTCTTCTTCCTCGTGGGGCTGGAACTCAAACGTGAGTTCGTGGCCGGAGACCTTCGCCAATTCAGTAAATCCGTGGTGCCCATTGCAGCGGCTGTCGGAGGCGTTGCAGTCCCTGCAGTTATTTATGCGCTGATCAATCTCACCAGTCCAGAGACCCTGCGGGGCTGGGCTATCCCTACGGCAACGGACATCGCTTTCGCCGTGGCTGTGTTGGCGATCATCGGTTCGCACCTGCCCAGTGCGCTGCGGATCTTCCTGCTCACTTTGGCCGTGGTCGATGACCTTCTGGCCATCAGCATCATCGCGGTGTTCTATTCGTCCGACATCCAGGCCGGGCCGCTGCTGCTGGCCCTCGTTCCGCTGGCGCTTTACACCTTCCTGGCGCAGAGGTACCGCCGGTTCTTTGGCACCAGGCCCGCTGCAGCGTGGGTGATCCTTCTTCCGCTGGGCGTTATCACTTGGGCATTGGTGCATGCCTCCGGTATCCATGCCACGGTCGCCGGTGTGCTGCTGGGGTTCGCCGTCCCTGTGATCCGGTCGCAGGCCAGCGGCGGCCCCTCTGCGGGTCCTGGCCTCTCTGAGATCTTCGAACACCGGTTCCGGCCGATTTCCGCCGGCATCGCGGTCCCTGTCTTTGCTTTCTTCGCCGCCGGCGTCGCCGTGGGTGGCTGGGACGGTCTGATCTCAGCTGTGACTGACCCCGTAGCCATCGGCATCATCGTGGCGTTGGTGTTGGGCAAACCAGTCGGGATCCTGGGCACCACCTGGCTCCTCACAAAGGCCACCAGAGCGTCTCTGGACCGGTCCTTGAAGTGGATTGATGTGTTCGGGGTGTCCCTTTTGGCCGGAATCGGCTTCACGGTTTCGCTCCTCGTGGCGGAGCTGAGCTTCGGACAAGGCAGCGCCCACGATGACCACGCCAAGGTCGGGATCCTCGCCGCGTCGCTGCTGGCCGCCCTCCTGGCATCGGCGGTGCTGGGTGCCCGGAACCGTCAGTACCGTGCCGTGGAGGCGGAAGAGGCCACCGACACTGACCAGGACGGCATCCCGGACGTTTACGAAGAAGACCGCCGCCCCTGACCCACCGGTCCATACACAAAAAGGGTTCCCTACCGGCCATGCGGTAGGGGACCTTCCGGGTTAAGGCGGCTGCGGGGTCAGTGGCCGGCGCCGAGTTTCCCGCCAAGGCGTTCGCGCATCAGGACGCTGGCATCGTTGAGCCCGATGATTTTCACGTCCGTGCCGTGCTGGCGGTATTTTTCCGTGATGGCGTCCAGGGCGGCGATGGTGGACGCGTCCCAGAGGTGGGAGAAGTGCATATCGATGATGACGTGCTCAGGGTCCAGCGCGTATTCGAACTGGGAGTAGAGCTCGTTGGAGGAGGCGAAGAACAGCTCGCCGTCCACGACGTAGGTGGCGGTCTCGTGACCGTCGACTGTGGTGACGGTGCGCTCGACGGTCACGAAGTGCGCGACCCGGCGGGCGAACAGCACCATGGCGACGAGGACACCGACGCCGACGCCTATGGCGAGGTTGTGGGTGGCAACGGTGACGATGACGGTGGCGACCATGACCAGGGTTTCGCTCTTGGGCATCAACTTCAGGGTTCGGGGGTGGATGCTGTGCCAGTCGAACGTGGCCCAGGAAACGAAGATCATGACCGCGACCAGGGCGGCCATCGGGATCACGGAAACTTGATCCCCGAGGGCGACGACGAGGATGAGCAGGAAGACGCCGGCGAGAAAGGTGGAGATCCGGGTGCGGGCCCCGGAGACTTTGACGTTGATCATGGTCTGGCCGATCATTGCACAGCCACCCATGCCGCCGGTGAATCCGGTGACGATGTTCGCCACGCCCTGGCCCCAGGCTTCACGGGTCTTGTGGGAGCGGGTGTCCGTGACATCGTCCACGAGCTTGGCGGTCATCAGGGATTCAAGCAGGCCAACGAACGCCATGGCGAGGGCGAAGGGGAAGATGATTTGCAGGGTCTCGAGGCTGAACGGGACGTTGGGGATGAACAGCGACGGCAACGATTCTGGCAGGTCGCCTTTGTCGCCCACGGTCGGGACAGCTACGGAGGCAAAGACCGTGATGAGTGTCAGCACGATGATGGCGACCAGCGGGGCAGGCACTGCCTTGGTTAGACTCGGCAGACCGAACACGATCACCAGCGCCAGCGCCACCAGCGGATAGACCAGCCACGGAACATTGATCAGTTCGGCAACCTGGGACATGAAGATCAGGATGGCCAGGGCGTTGACGAAGCCCACCATCACGGAGCGCGGAATGAAGCGCATCAGCTTCGCGACCCCGGAAACGCCCAGGATGATCTGGAAGATCCCGGCCAGGATGACGGCTGCAATGAAATAGTCCACGCCGTGGGACTTCACCAGCGGGGCAATGACCAGCGCGATCGCGCCGGTCGCGGCCGAGATCATGGCCGGCCGGCCGCCGACGAAGGCAATCGTCACGGCCATGGTGAAGGAGGCAAAGAGCCCGATCCGCGGATCGACGCCGGCAATGATCGAGAAGGCTATGGCTTCCGGGATCAACGCCAGTGCGACGACCAGTCCGGCGAGGACTTCGGTCTTGAGCCTGCGTGGCGACTTGAGTGTTTCCCGGACAGACTGCAGCTGTTCAGGGGTGTAGGCGGGGGCTTCCCCTGCGGTTTTGACGGCCATTGCTGGCTCCGTTCATGGTTAGGAAGACGCAGGCATGCGGCTTCGCTTTTTCGAAGAATGAAGGGGGGCCGCTCCGCGCCGGGAAGAGCGGGAACTACCCTTGAAGGTCTCACCACTCAACATAAACTCTACCCTAACGTGATGGTAGAGTTTGAATCGGAACAGGATGGAGGCCCCTGATGACAGCCAAGACGAGCACCAACACGATGCACATTGGTGAACTGGCAGAACGGACAGGCCTGTCCCTGCGGACCATCCGCCACTACGACGATGTCGGGCTCCTGCCGGCCACGGCACGGACCGACGGGGGCTTCCGCGTCTATACCGAGGATGACTTCGCACGCCTCTTGGTCATTAAGCAGATGAAACCGCTGGGATTCTCGCTGGAGGAAATGGCCGAGATCCTCGGCATCCTGGCAGTCCAGGAGGGTGAAGGATCAAGCAATGATGCCGCCTGCAGACTGGCGGGGTTCCTGGAGAAGGCCGTCTACCAGCGGGCAAAGATGGCGCGGAACCTGGATCAGGCCGATGAGTTCATTCAAAGGCTCAGCGGCGAGTCCTGACAAAGCGTGCGTGCCGGAGTCCAAACTGTGAGCGGCAGAGCTATTTGGCGCTCTTTTCGCGGCGCTATTTGGCGTGCTCGCCGATCCACGCCCCTTACCGTTGTTCCCGTCTCTGCCGCAGTTGAGCAGCACGGAGCGTCCGAGGCTCTCCAGCAGAATCCCACCTACTGAGGATCTGTAGGACTGTTAACTTCGTTTGGCGGTTAAATCGCAGCCTGGGATGGTGGTTCTGCGGGTCCGGCTCCCGGGCCAGGGCGAGTTGGTCCAGTTCAGCGGGCAGCTCGTGGATCTCCCGGCCTTGTGGTCACGCTTTTCCCGTCACGTCTTCTCCACCTCTAAGCGCCTGGCGTCATCAGCCGTTGCCGCCTCAGCCCAGACCACTCCGGCCATGCGCACTGCCAGCTCGGTGACGGGCCGCGGGGTGGCCGCGATCTTGCCCGCGGCTGCAAGGTGCTCCAATCTCCATGCCGTGAGGTACCGCGTGGCATCGGCGTTGCTTACACCGGCCAGCTCGCGCACCGTGGAGACGGTGGGCTCCGCTCGGCACTGATCTGGTCTGCGGCTGCGCAG
>NZ_JBWZCI010000025.1:0-70921 GCF_059383495.1 Pseudarthrobacter sp. RHLT3-21 | reverse complement strand
ACAAGTTCCGGCTGGTGGCCTACCCCACGGCCAAGGGCTGCGCCGCCGCGTATTTCCCGGAAGCCAACGCCCTGGTCCACAAGGAAAACGTCGCCAGGGAATCCAACACCCCCGGCTTCAAGGCAATGTTCGTCCGCTTCGTGCCGCATATCGAGGTGGCAGCGGCGAACTAGCCAACCGGAACCCGCCGCCCCGCCCGCCTGCACCTGCCAACCCGACCCAGGGTAGGCGGAAACAAGTCACCCACCCACGGATCTCCCTGGGTGGGTGACTTTTCTAGCCCGGTAGGGTCGCGCTTAGTCGAGCCAGGCGTTCACAGCGTCCTGGTGGGCATCCACCCACTTCTTGGCCGCGGCTTCAGGCGTCATGCCGCCCTGGATGTCCGTGGCAACGGAGTTCTGGTCCTCGTTGGTCCATTTGAACGCCGTGGCCAGTTTGGCTGCAGGTGAGCCGCTCTCCTCGAACTTCTTGGAAATGATCTTGTTCAGCGTGTACTTCGGGTAGTCGCAGGCCACCTTCTCCGGCTCGGCGTCGCAGCCTTCGGTCCACTCCGGCAGGTTGACCTTCTTGAGCGGCACCTCGGACAGGAACCACTGCGGCTCGTAGAAGTAGCCAAGGAGCGCCGTCTTGTTCTGCTGTGCCGTCCGGAACGACTGGATCAGGGCGGCCTCCGAACCGGAGAACACCACCTTGTAGTCCAGGTTCAGGTTCTTCACGATGGCCTCGTCGTTGGTAACGAAGGCGGGATCGCCGTCGAGGACCTGCCCCTTTCCGCCGGACTCTGAGGTGGCAAACATGGAGGCGTACTTGTTCAGGTTCTTGCCGTCGGTGATGTCCGGGTACTTTTCTGCCATCCATGGCGGCACGTACCAGCCGATGTGGCCTTCGTTGCCGGTGGGGCCGGCGTCGACAGCCACTTTCTGATCCGTAATGTACTGCTTCACCAGATCATCGTGGCCCCAGTTTTCCATGACGACGTCCACCTCGCCAGAGGCAAAACCCTGCCAGGAGATCTGCTCGTTCAGGTCCTTCTGGACCACGGTGCAGCCAAGCTTGTTCTTCGCCACGTAGCTGTACACAGCGGCATTTGCCGTATACCCCACCCAAGCGTTCATCGCGACATTAACACTTCCGCAGGGTGCTTCGGCGGCACCGGTGGCAGCAGCCACCTGGTTCACCGAGGCGCCGCCGCAACCTGCCAGGAGCAGGGCGGCAGCAGCAGCTCCAGCCACCGCTGGGACAGCTCGTTTCAACAGCAGTCCAGCTTTTTTCATCGTAGATCTCCTTGTTGGGGGGAATGCGTGGGGGGTCCTCCATGCCCTGCGCCAGGCGCAGGGCGGTTATGCGGTTACGTTGCTGTGGAGTTGGTTGAGGGGATTTTCCGCACCGGGGTGGCTGCGGCAGCCTGCGTCATCCTGTCGAGCAGGATGCCGAGGAAGACGATGGCAAGGCCCGCGGCGAGGCCCTTGCCGAAGAGCGCGCTTTGGACAAAGCCGGCGACGACGTCGTATCCGAGCCCGCCCGCGCCCACAAGCGCACCGACCACCACCATGGCCAGGACATAGATCAGGCCCTGGTTGGCGGCGAGGGCCAGGGTCTGCCGGGCCATCGGAAGCTGGACCTTGGTGATGACCTGCCAGGGAGTGGAGCCGCTGGCAACGGCAGCTTCGACAACGGTGGGGGAAATCGCTGCAATGCCGTCAGCCGTGATCTTGATTGCTACGGGGGCGGCGTAGATGATGCCGGCGATGATGGCGGTGAAGCGGGTGGCGCCGAAGAGTCCAAGGAACGGAACCAGGTACACAAAGGCCGGCATGGTCTGGCCAGCGTCCAGCATGGGCCGCATGATCTGGTCCACCCGCCCGGACCGGCCCATTGCGACGCCGAAGACAACACCCAGGACCATGACCACTATGGTGGCCACCAGCGTTCCGGCCAGGGTGACCAGGGAGTCGCTCCAGAGGCCGAGGTAGATGATCACGCTCAGGCATGCCGTGGTCAGGGCCGCGAGCTTCCAGCCGCCGAGGGCATAGGCCGCAATGGCAATGACGGTCATGAGGATGTAGAAGGGCGTGTCCGTAAGCAGCGACTGGAACGGGTTAAGGATCCCGATGGTGACGGCTTCCCGGAAGGAAACGGTGAACAGGGACATGTTGGTCTGCATCCACTGGCTGGCCGCGGCCACCGCCTGGACGATGACAGGACCGATGTTGAGATCCTTGGGGAACGCTGCTGCCCACAGCATGGTCCGGGAGAACTGCACCATGGCCAGTGCCAGCACAAGGGTGATGCCGAGGAGGATGTGCCTGGTCCTGCGGGAAACCCTGCGGTTCCGGGCCGTCCCCGGGTCTGCGCGGCGGCTGGCGGCGGTGGTGACCCGGTCCAGCACGATCGCGAGCAGGACGATGGAGAGCCCGGCGTTGACAGCTGTGCCGACGTCGAGCGATTGCAGCGCCCGTACCACTACCTGGCCAAGCCCGGGCGCCGCGATCAGCGCCGCGATGGTGACCATGGACAGAGCCGCCATGGTGCTCTGGTTGATTCCCATGACGATGGTCCGCCGGGCCATGGGAAGCTGCAGGGTGACCAGCCGCTGCAGGCCCGTTGTACCCAGCGAATCGGAGGCTTCGCGGGTGTTCTCCGGGATGGCGCGGATGCCGTGTGCTGTCAGCCGGATCACGGGAGGTGCAGCGTAGATCACGGTGGCTATGACGGCCGACGCCGGGCCGATGAGGAAGACCAGGGCAAGCGGGGCCAGGTACACGAATGTTGGCAGGGTCTGCATGAAGTCCAGCACGGGTGTGATCACCTTGGCGACCCGGCCGTAGACGCCGGCCAGGACGCCGAGCGGGATCCCGACCAGAAGGGTCAGCAGCACGGCTGTGAGGACCAGTGCGAACGTGTAGGCGGCTTCGAGGAACAGGCCCTGGAGGCCGAAGAACGTAAAGACGGCGACAGTCAGCAGCGCGACCCGCGCGTTGCCGATCGCGAAGGCGATCCAGCCCAGCAGGCCTACGGTTCCGAGCCAGCCGATCTCCGGCAGTCGCAGGCCCGTGGAACTTGCGGCAAAGGTGGTGATGAACAGGTTGGCGACGGCGTCGACGGCGGCACGCAAGGGCGTGAAGACGTACAGGAAGACGGGGTTGTCTGCGCGGTTCGCTGCTACCCAGGCGTTGAACTGGTTCAGGGACCGGTGCAGGTCCGTCAGCTCTGAGGCGGGCAAGGTCAAGGTGGAGGTTCCGCGCAGGAAAAGGAATCCCAGGATCCAGACGACGGCGGCGCCTGCCAGGAGGAGTGTGCGCCGGCTGGGCCGGCGGCGGGGCTCACGGACAGCGGCCGGTGTGGGTTGCACCGTGGCCCGATCTCGGACGAGGGTAGACATTAGGCCGCTGCTTCCGTGGGCTGCAGCACCGAAAGGATGCTGTCGCGGTCGATCTGCCCCGTGATCCTGCCGCCATCTTCCACCAGGACGGGGCAGGAGGAGTGCATGACCGCCGCTATGGCATCCCGGATGATCATTCGGGAGCTGAGGACGGGCGCGTCGCCCGGTGTTCCGGCCGCCACGGGCCGGGTGATCCATTTCAGGGTCAGGACGTCCGCGCGGGGGACTTCGGAAACAAAGTCCTCAATATACTTGTCCGCCGGGGAGCCCACCAGATCGTCTCCGGTGCCGCACTGAACCGTCTCGCCGTTGCGCATGATCAGGATGCGGTCTCCGAGCTTGAGCGCCTCGGAGAGATCGTGGGTCACGAACACCATGGTCTTGCCCATTTCCTTGTGCAGCCGAATGACTTCCGCCTGCATGTCTCGGCGGATGAGCGGATCCAGTGCGGAGAAGGGCTCATCGAAGAGGATGGTGTCCGGATCGCCGGCCAGGGCCCGGCCCAGGCCGACGCGCTGCTGCATTCCACCGGACAGCTGGTCCGGGTAGTGCTGTTCGTAGCCTTTCAGGCCAACCAGCTCGATGATTTCCCGCGCCCTGGCGTAGCGTTCGTTCTTGGCCGCCCCGCGGATCTGCAGCCCGTAGGAGACGTTGTCCAGCACGGTGCGGTGGGGGAGGAGGCCGAAGTGCTGGAACACCATGGACATCTTCCGTCGGCGCAGTTCGCGCAGCTCGGCGACGCCTGCCTGCAGGACGTCCTTCCCGTCCACCAGGACCTGCCCGGAGGTGGGTTCGATCAGCCGGGTCAGGCAGCGGATCAGGGTGGATTTGCCGGATCCGGAAAGTCCCATGACCACAAAGACCTCGCCCTTGGCCACGTCGAAACTCAGGTCGCGGACGGCGGTCACGCAGCCGGTGCGTTCAAGCAGGTCCGCGGAGTTGAGGGCCGAGAGTTCTGGATTGTTGGGGATCTTGTCGCCCCCCGGTCCAAAGACCTTCCAAAGGTTGCGCACTGAGATGTCGGGACTGTTCATTGCTGTACTCCTGCCTGTGGAGGCTTGAACCAGTGGCTGGGCTTGGGGTTGATGTTTTGCCAGATGTGCTTGGTTTCGCGGTACTCCGCGAGACCCTGGAGCCCCAGTTCGCGGCCGTTTCCGGACTTGCCGAATCCGCCCCACTCTGCCTGGGGAACGTACGGGTGGTAGTCGTTGATCCACACCGTGCCGTGCCGGAGGGCCCCGGCCACGCGCTGCGCGCGCGACCCGTCCCGCGTCCAGACGGCGCCAGCCAGTCCGTAGGCGGTGTCGTTGGCCAGATTGATGGCTTCTTCCTCCGTGCTGAAGGTCTCCACGGTCAGGACTGGTCCGAACGACTCATCCTGGACTGCCTTCATGGAGGTGTGGCAACCGTCCAGGATGGTGGGAGGGTAGTAGCTGCCGAGTGCCAATGCACCGGTGTCGGGGATATAGCCGCCGCACAGAAGCGTGGCTCCTTCGTCGATGCCGGCCTGGACGTAGGCATGGACCTTGTCACGGTGTGCGGCCGAGATCAGCGGGCCGGTCTCCGCGAGCTCGTCGAAGGGACCGCCAAGCCGGATGGCCTGCGCACGCCGCACCAGTTCCGCCACGAATTCGTCGTGGATCGATTCTTCGATGATGAGTCTGGTTCCGGCCGAGCACACCTGACCCGAATGCAGGAACACCGCGGTGAGGGCGTTGTCCAGAGCGGACTCGCGGTCGGCATCTGCGAAGACGATGTTCGGATTCTTCCCGCCCAGTTCCAGGGCAACCCGCTTCACCGTGTTGGCCGCGGTCTTCATGATGTTGATCCCGGTGGCCAGGCCGCCGGTGAACGAGACCAGGTCAACGTCCGGGCTTTCGCTCAGGACTGCGCCGACGTCGGGACCGGTGCCGGTGACGAGGTTGGCGACCCCGGCCGGCAGCCCGGCCTCAAGGAGCGTATCCATCAGCAGGATGGAGGTGGAGGGAGTCAGTTCACTGGGTTTGAGGACGAAGGTATTGCCGGCCAACAGGGCCGGGGCCACCTTCCAGGACGCCTGTAGGAGGGGGTAGTTCCATGGCGTAATGAGCCCGCACACACCCACAGGGACGTGGACCACGCGGCTGATGGTTTCTGGTATCCCGGTATCGATCACGCGGCCGGCGTCCGTTCCGGCGATGCCGCCGTAGTACCTGAAGCAGGCGGCGATATCGTCGATGTCGTATTCCGCTTCGACGTAGCGTTTGCCCGTGTCGAGGGCTTCGGCCCGGGCGTACTGCGCCTTGTCGCGTTCCAGCAGTTCGGCGGTGCGGAGCAGGACCTGTCCGCGTTCCTTCTCGCTGGTGCCGGGCCACGCGCCGCCGTCGAACGCCCTACGGGCGCTGGCAACCGCGGCCTCGGCATCGGCGGCCGTGGATTCGGCAATCTCGGCGACTTTTTCGCCGTCTGCCGGGCACGTGATGACCCGCGTTTTCCCGGCGCACGATTCGCTCCACCGCCCATCCACGAACAGGCCCCGTACCGGCGCCGCTTCCTGGTCCGTCACGGTCCGGCTGTCGATCCCGGCAACCTGAACGCCGCTCATGCGCGGCCCAGGCTAGGTGCGGCTTCGGAAGGCACCGCGGGTTCGTGCCGGTAGAAGTCCGCGTGCTCGGGTGCCAGCGGCGTACGTTCCAGGATGAGGTCCGCGGCCTTTTCGGCGAGCATCATTACCGGGGCGTAGATGTTGCCGTTGGTCACGTAGGGCATAGCGGAGGCATCCGCCACGCGGAGCCCCGAGGTGCCGTGGACCTTCATGGTAAGCGGATCCACCACAGCCATGGGGTCGGAGGCCGGGCCTATCTTGGCGGTGCAGGAGGGGTGGAGCGCCGTTTCGGCATCCCGGGCCACCCAGTCGAGGATCTCCTCGTCCGTCTGGACGGAGGGGCCGGGCGAGAGTTCGCCGCCACTGTAGGGTGCGAGGGCCGGCTGGGAGAGGATGTCGCGGGTGACCCGGATGGCCTCCACCCATTCGCGCCGATCCTGGTCAGTGGACAGGTAGTTGAACTGCATGGACGGGTGCGCGGCGGGGTCCGTAGAGGTGATCTTCAGGCTGCCTCTGGCGTCGGAGTACATGGGGCCCACGTGGACCTGGTAACCGTGCTTGGCGTCGGCTTTCTGGCCGTCGTAGCGCACAGCAACCGGCAGGAAGTGGAACATCAGGTTGGGGTAGGAGACGTCCTCGTTGGAGCGGACGAAGCCGCCGCCTTCGAAGTGGTTGGTGGCTGCCGGTCCCTTTCGGCGGAGCAGCCACTGGAGACCGATCAGCGGGTAGCGCCACAGGCTGAGGTACGGCTGCATGGAAACCGGTTGCTTGCAGGAGTTCTGGACGTACACTTCCAGGTGGTCCTGCAGGTTTTCGCCGACGCCCGGCAGGTCCACCACCGGCTTGATGCCCAGCGACAACAGGAGCGCGGAATCCCCCACGCCGGAGAGCTGCAGCAACTGGGGCGTATTGATCGCGCCGCCGCACAGCACCACTTCCTTGGCATCGACGGTGTGCAGCCGGCCGTTCCGACGGTAGGTGACCCCCGTGGCCGTTGTGCCGTCGAAATTGACCTTGGCCGCAAGCGCCCGGGTGCGGACCGTCAGGTTCTTCCGGCCTTTATTGGGGCGCAGGTAGGCGCGCGACGCCGAGAGCCGCTGGCCCTTGTGCACGTTCCGGTCG
Organism: Pseudarthrobacter sp. RHLT3-21; assembly: GCF_059383495.1. NCBI lineage: Bacteria > Bacillati > Actinomycetota > Actinomycetes > Micrococcales > Micrococcaceae > Pseudarthrobacter > Pseudarthrobacter sp. RHLT3-21. Next base: position 63,833 of record NZ_JBWZCI010000025.1, on the reverse strand, counting down.
AACGGGCCGAAGCCCTCCTGTCGGTACCCGTTGACGTCATCCGTCCGCTTGTGGCCTGCCTCCTCCGAAGCCCGGAAGAAGGCCTGGAACAGGGGATTGCGGGCGGGTCCGCGCTCCAGGACCAGGGGTCCGTCGTGGCCGCGAAGCTCGTCGTTCGGAGCAGAGGCCAGCGCAGTTTCCATCCGCTTGAAGTAGGGCAGGCAGTGGGCGAAGTCCCAGGATTCCATTCCGGCGTCGGCTCCCCAGCGCTCGTAGTCCAGCGGGTTGCCGCGCTGGAAGATCATGCCGTTAATGGAGCTGGAGCCGCCCAGGACCTTGCCGCGGGCGTGGGCGATCCGCCGCCCGTGCATGTGGGGCTCGGGATCGGACTCGTATTGCCAGTCGTAGAACCTATTGCCGCTGGGGAACGTCAGCGCCGCCGGCATCTGGATGAAAAGGTCCCACGGGTAGTCGCTGCGTCCGGCTTCAAGGACCAGCACGGTGTGTGTCCCGTCGGCGCTCAGTCTGTCCGCCAGGACGGATCCGGCGCTTCCGCCGCCGACAATCACGTAGTCGTAGCTCTCGTTCGTCATCAGGTAAATCTCCTTGGGGCGTGGTCTGGGAGTCGTGTTGAGGGCCTGGATGGGGCCCGGTTCAGCCGCGCAGGCGTTCCATGCCCGGGTCCACCAGCGGCTCTGCGCTAACCGTTGCGGCGATCCGGGTGCCGAAGTATTCGATTTCCACGGCATCGCCCTCGGAGGCGCTGGCCGGGAGCCAGGCGTAGGCGATCGGCCGCTTCACCGTGTAGCCGTAGGCTGCGCTGGTCACGTAGCCGGCGGCTTCGCCCATGAAATACACAGGTTCCTTGCCCAGCACCACCGACGTCCCGTCGTCGACCGTCAGGCAGCGCAGCTGCATGGCGGCTGGTTGCGCGCAGCGTTCGGCGAGGGCTTCGGCACCCACGAAGGAGTCCTTGTTCTTGGCGATCGAGAAGCCCAGGCCTGCCTGGTACGGCTCGTGTTCGGGCGTCATGTCCGTCCCCCAGAGCCGGTATCCCTTTTCCAGGCGGAGGCTGTTGAAGGCGCCACGGCCGGCGGCGATGATGCCCTGTTCCTGGCCGGCCTCGAAGAGGAGGTCCCACAGCTTCAGTCCGTGTTCGGCGGTGGTGTACAGCTCCCAGCCCAGCTCGCCCACATAGGACAGCCGCATGGCCGTCACGGGGATGCCGCCGATCCGCACCTGCTTGGTACGGAAGTAACGAAGACCGTCATTGGTGAAATCATCGGTGCTGACCTTGGCAATAACTTCGCGTGCCAGCGGCCCCCAGAGCCCGATGCAGCAGGTGGATCCCGTAATGTCGCGGACCTGGACCCACTGGCTGACGTCATCAGCTGTCTGCTTGCGGGCCTCCCGGGTGAAGTAGTCGAAGTCGATGTTGCCGTTGGCGCCTACTTGGAACGTGGTCTCCGTGAGCCGTGCGATCGTAATGTCGCTGCGGATGCCGCCGTCGTCGTTCAACAGAAGGCAGTAAGTGACGGCGCCTGGCTTCTTGTCGACCTGCCCGGCGCTGAGGCGCTGCAGCAACGCGAGGGCGCCGGGGCCCGAAACCTCGAGCCGCTTGAGTGCCGTCATGTCGTAAAGTGCGACGGCGGTACGCGTCTTCCATGCCTCGGCGGCGGAAATGGGGGAGCTGAACATTGCGGCCCAGGGGCCGCGTTCCGGCGCCTTCCATTCAGCCGGCAGCTCGTCAAGGAGCTGGCGGTTGGCCTCGAACCAGTGCGGGCGCTCCCAGCCGCCGGCCTCGAGGAAGAACGCTCCCAGTTCCTTCTGCCGGCAGTTGAACGGGCTGACGCGCAGATCCCGGGGCGATTCGCGCGGCTGCAGGGGGTGCAGGACGTCGTAGATCTCCACGAAGTTCTGCTGAGACGTCTCGCTGACGTAGCTGTCGGCGGTCTGAACGGCTTCGAAACGTGAAACTTCGCACTCGTGAAGCGGGATGCGGGACTGGCCCTCGATCAGCAGTTCGGCCAGCGCACGTGCGACGCCCGCCGAATGGGTCACCCAGACCGCTTCCGCGACGTAGAAGCCCTCAAGCTCCGGGGCCTGCCCGATCAGCGGGCCGCCGTCCGGCGTGAAGGAGAAGATGCCGTTGAAGCCGTCGGCGATCTCCGCACCGCGGAGGGCGGGTAGCAGTTGCCGGCTGTCCTCCCAGCAGGGCAGGAAGTCTTCCTCCGTGAATTCGAGCCGGGAAGGCATGCGGTGCTCGGTCATCTGCCCGGGAGCCACTTCAGGCAGCCGGTCCAGGTCCACGGGCATGGGGCGGTGGGCATAGGAGCCGATTCCGATCCTGTCTCCGTGCTCACGGAAATACAGGTCTTTGTCCTGGTGCCGGAGAATGGGCATGCGGGCGCCGTTAGAGGGGTCCAGGGGGTTCGTGCCCAGGTTGGCGCCCACGAGTTCCGGCACCGTGGTGGTCTTGACGTACTGGTGGGCCAGCGGCAGCAGCGGCACGGTCATGCCAGCCATCGCGCCGATCTTGGGGCCCCAGAAGCCAGCGCAGGAGACCACGATGTCCGCCGGGACCACGCCGTCGGGCGTCTGGACACCGGTGACCTTTCCGCCGGCCTGCTCGATCCCGGTCACCGGGGTTGATCCGATGAACGTGACGCCGGCGGCCGTGGCCTTGCGGATGAGCAGCTGAACGGCGCGGGCTGCGGACGCGAGGCCGTCGGACGGGACGTAGAGGCCGCCGAGGACCATGTCGGGATTCAGCAGCGGATAGTGCTTGCTGCACTCGTCGGGGTCGATGATCCTGCCCTCGATGCCCCATGAGGTTGCGTAGCCGAGCTTCCGCTTGAGATCCTCAAGCCGTTCGGGGGTGGTGGCGATCTCCAGGCCGCCCACCTGGTTGAAGCAGGAGACACCCTCGTCGCTCAGGGAGAGGAGCTTGTCCACGGTGTAGGCGGCGAACTGCGTCATTGTCCTGGACGGGTTGGTCTGGAACACCAGGCCGGGCGCGTGCGACGTGGAGCCGCCGGCGAGGTTGAGTGGTCCCTGATCCAGTACGGTGACGCTGGTCCAGCCTCGGGTGGCCAACTCGTCTGCCAGATTCGCACCGACAATGCCGGCGCCGATGATAACGACGCGGGGTGTAGCGCTCATACGGAAGCTCCTGTTCTTGACTTACTGCGTGCATGGAAGGGGCCCTTTGAGGGCCCGCGGTGTGGCTCTAGCGGAAGACAACTGTCCGGGAGCCGTTGAGGAGGACGCGGTGTTGGCAATGCCACTTCACCGCGCGGGAAAGGGCGATCGCTTCGGCGTCGCGGCCTGCCGTTACCAGGGAATCCGGATCCACGCCGTGGTCCACCCGGAAGACTTCCTGCTCGATGATGGGACCTTCGTCGAGGTCGCCGGTGACGTAGTGGGCAGTGGCCCCGACCACCTTCACGCCGCGTTCATAGGCCTGGTGGTAGGGCTTGGCCCCTTTGAATCCGGGCAGGAAAGAATGGTGGATGTTGATGGCCCGGCCGTGGAGTTCCCGGCAGAGGCCGTCGGACAACACCTGCATGTAGCGGGCCAGCACCACAAGGTCCGCGTCGTATTCGTCCACGAGTTCCAAGAGCCGGGACTCCGCCTGCGGTTTGGTGGACGCCGTTACGGGTACGTGGATGAAGGGAAGCCCTGCTGTTTCCGCCATCGGGCGCAGGTCCTCATGGTTGGAGACGACGGCGGCGATGTCCGCCCCCAGGCTCCCGGCGCGCCAGCGGAAAATGAGGTCATTGAGGCAGTGGCCGAACTTGGAGACCATCACCAGGATGCGCTGCGGCCTGTCGTCGTGGAAGCTGTAGGACATACCGAACTCGCCGGCGATCTCCGCGAAGTCGGCGGACAGGGAATCGGCTGTGCTGGCGGCGCTGCCGGCACGATTGCCAGCAGTTCCTGCCAGCGTGCCGGTGAAGGCGGTGCGCAGGAAGAGGGTATTGCTGACGTGGTCGTCGAACTGCTGGTGCTCGGCGATGTCGAAGCCGCGCATCGCGAGGAAACTGGACACGGCGTGGACGATCCCACGGCGCTCGGCGCAGGCAACGGTGAGGACGAACGGCGTCGCTTGCTGCCCGGATCCCGCCAGTTGCTGCCCGACGGGGGCCGCGGAACGGGTCCGTTCCTGCAGCTCGTTGCTCAGTTGTAGGGTCAAGAACTTCACCTCTTAGCTTGAAATGGAGTATTGCCGGTAGTGGCTAGACGTGGCCGTTGACGGTCAGGCCCGGTGGAAGATTGGGTGCCTCGCTGGATTCCTCGACCATGATCTGGCCGTCCACCACGGAGACCTTGTGGACTCGCACCGGCAGCTTGGCCGGCGGGGCGTCCACTTCGCCCGTGCGGAGATTGAACTTGGATGCGTGAAGGGGGCATTCCACCTCGCAGCCTTCCACCCACCCGTCTGCGAGCGACGCGTCCTGATGGGTGCAGGTGTCGTCCAGGGCGAAGAGCTCGCCATCCTCCGTGTGGAACACAGCGATTGGTGGGGACGTGTCGAGACGGACTGCATCCCCGGGGGCCAATGCAGTGAGTGGGCAGGCGATGTGCATTTGATAAACCTCTTTCCCAGTTGACGGGCTCAGCCCGGCCGGCGGGTTGTGCCATCATCAACGCCGATCACAATACGCAACAGAGTGATCCATGCCACTCTGCCTTGTCAAGGGGGTCCGGCTTAACAAAACCAACCCTTGACACCCCCTCGTGGTCTGCGTCACGCTGTCTCGCATACAGAACGTTGTTGCGTAATACGCAATTTGTTGCATTCGTGCAACGGGAAGGCGGCCATGCAGACACTGGCAATAGTGGGGGCATCCTTGGCGGGAATCTCGGCCGCACGTGCCGCACGTGCCCAAGGCTTCGCCGGAAGGCTCATCCTGATCGGTGACGAACCGCAGCGGCCCTACGACAGGCCGCCCCTGTCCAAGGATTTCCTGGCGGGAAAAATCAGTCCGGAACACCTTCTCCTGGAGACGCCAGAAGAACGTGAAGGCGGAGATCCGCTCCAGGCCGAGTGGCTGCTGGGATCAGCGGCCCGCAGCCTGGATGCCGAGACCCGGACGATAACACTCAACGACGGCACAGAAATAAAGGCCGACGGCGTGGTCATCGCCACCGGGTCATCCGCCCGGACGCTGCCTGAGCTCGCCGGGCTGGCGAACGTCTTTACCCTGCGGACCTTGGACGACGCGCAGGACCTTGCTCCCGAACTGGTGCCGGAGACCAGGCTCGTCATCGTAGGCGCCGGCTTTATCGGCGCCGAAGTTGCCTCCACCGCCCGCGCCCTCGGAGTTGAAGTGACCGTCATCTGTTCGGGCACCGTTCCGCTCAGCCGGCCCCTCGGCGCGGAGATGGCCGCCGCCCTCGCCGCGCTACATGGAATTAACGCGGTGGAGCTGATTTGTGACGCCGCCATCGAGTCGTATTACAGCGGCGAGGGAGTGGTCAGCGGGCTCCGACTCGCAGACGGTCGCTACCTGCCTGCCGACGTCGTGCTGGTCGCCATCGGTGCCGTGCCCAACACGGCCTGGCTTGCCGGCTCCGGCATCGAGCTCGGCGACGGCGTCCTGTGCGATCCGATGGGCCGTACCAACGTGCCGGGCGTGGTCGCCGTCGGCGACTGTGCTGCATGGCTGGACGAAGAGTCCGGAAAGTACCGCCGCGTGGAGCACTGGAGCGGCGCCGTGGAGCGCCCGGCGCTCGCCGTTACGGCGCTCCTGGACCCCGGGGCCGCCCGTCAGCCGCTGAACCTGCCGTATTTCTGGTCCGACCAGTACAACGTCAGGATCCAGTTCGCCGGTCATGCCCGGGACGCTGACCGGGTGGACATCGAGGCCGGGGATCCCGCAGCTCACAGCTTCCTGGCCGTCTACTACCGCGGCGGCCAGCCTGTAGCCGTCCTTGGCGCCAACCAGCCCCGCCTCTTCACCAAGTGGCGGCGGCAACTCAACGCCGCGCGAGCCACGGCCGCGCAGAACGCTCCAGCCCAGACCACCGCTGCCCAGCCAGCGTTGGCAGCATCCGCCAGTTTCGCCTAATCCCGACACACCTTCCAAACCCCGACGTCAGTCACCGCAGAGGAGTACGAATGACCACCGAAGTCTTCACGCCCAGCCTGATCCCCACACTCCCGGGCCAGGCCTACGTCAGCGAAGAGATTTTTCGCGCCGAGCAGGAGCGGATCTTCGAGCAGATGTGGTTCTGCGCCATCCGCTCGGCCGACCTGGACAAGCCCGGCGCCTGGCGGACAGTCCAGATCGGGCGGGAGAGCGTGCTGATCAGCCGCACCCGCAAGGGCGGCATCCGCGCCTTCTACAACGTGTGCCGTCACCGCGGCGTCAAGCTGTGCATGGAGGAGCAAGGCGAAGCTGCGCGCTCGTTCCAGTGCCCCTACCACGCCTGGACCTACGACTTCGAAGGCAAGCTCATTGCGGCTCCCAACCTGACCAAGATGCCGGACATCGACCGGGACGAGTACGGGCTCGTGAAGGTCCACATCCGCGAGTACCTCGGGTATGTGTGGGTCTGCCTTGCCGACGAGCCGCCGTCGTTCGAAGAGGATGTCATGGGCGCCATCGAGGAACGGCTCGGGGACCTGCGGGCGGTGGAGGACTATGACATCGCCAATCTGAGCCTGGGCCGCCGCATTAAGTACGACGTCAAGGCCAACTGGAAGCTCATCATCGAGAACTTCATGGAGTGCTACCACTGCGCCACCATCCACCCCGAACTCACGGAGGTGCTGCCTGAATTTGCTGACGGCCTGGCCGCCCAGTACTTCGTGGGCCACGGCGCCGAATTTGGCGAGGACATCAAGGGCTTCACCATCGACGGCTCCGAAGGTCTGGACCGGATTCCGGGCGTCGGCGAGGACCAGGACCGCCGCTACTACGCGGTAACCATCAAGCCGACGGTCTTTGTAAACCTGGTTCCGGACCACGTGATCATCCACCGCATGTTTCCCATGGCCGCTGACCACACCATCGTTGAATGCGACTGGCTGTACCTTCCCAGCGTTGTGGAAAGCGGCAAGGATGTCAGCGCCTCGGTGGAACTTTTCCACCGCGTCAACGAGCAGGATTTCGACGCCTGCGAGCGCTGCCAGCCAGCCATGGGCTCAAAGGTCTATGCCAAGGGCGGCGTGCTGGTCCCGAGCGAGCACCACATCGGCGCGTTCCACGACTGGGTACAGGAGAAGGTGGGGGACGTCACGCCCACCTCCTGAGCGTAACCCCGGGACATCCGGTGGTCGAGCTTGTCAGAGACCCTCGACAAGCTCGACCACAGTTCGTTAACGCCCCGTGTGGCCCATCTTTGCGCTGATCTGCAGTCCGGCCTGTTTCAGCGCCTCGAGGAGTCCCGGCGCCGTTTCCGGATCAAAGCGGAAGGCCGGGCCGGAGATGCTGACCGCACCGATGACCGCACCCAGATGGTTGTACACGGGCACGGCCATCGAGTTGAGTCCTATCTCAAACTCCTCCCGCACCACCCCGTAGCCGTCGCGGGCGACGTCGAGCAGCTGGGTTTCGAGCTCTTTCCTGTTGGTGATGGTCCGCGGAGTCCGCGGTGGCAGCCCGGTCTCCTTCAGGACGCGGTCCCGCTCGTCCGCGGGCAGCGCCGCCAGCAGGACCTTCCCGCTCGACGTCGCGTGCAGGGCCGTGAGGCTGCCCACCCAGTCATACGTGGCAAGCGTGGACGGGCCCATGGCCTGGTCCACGTTGACGGCGTAGTTGGAGCGCAGGACCGCGAGGTTCACCGTCTCCTTGAATTGCTCCGCCAGGCTTTCCAGCACCGGCCGGGCTTCGCGGACCAGGCTGAGCCGCCCGGGAATGGAGCTGGCCAGCCGGAGGATGCCGAAGCCCAGCTGGTACTTCCCCCGCTCGCTGTTCTGGTGGACCATTTCCCGGCTCACCAGCGAACCCAGCAGCCGGGAGACGGTGGACTTGTGGATGCCCATCTCTTCGGCGATGTCGCTCACGCCGGCGTGGCCGTCCCGCGCCAGGATCTCCAGGACCGCGAGGGCCCGGTCCACGGACTGGACACCGCCGTGCTGGCCTGTGTCCGCATCGACGTCGGATTCGCGGTCATTGTTCGAAGCCATGATCCATACTCTCAAGTAGTGTGCGGCTTGCTTACCCGCCGCGAGGCCGCCGTAGCGTCCTCGCGGTTAGTTCGACGCTTCCGATCCTATGCCGCCAGGCACATGGGAGCCGGCATTGCGTTACGGCGGCTGGATCAGCAGACCGCTACTGTGGGCCATCGCGACGGCTTCCGTTCGCGAGGAGACCCACCTTGCGGTAGATGTGCGGAGGTGGAACTTCACCGTGTTTTCGCTGATGTGGAGTTTGGCGGCGATGGCCCGGTTGCGCTGGCCGGCGGCCAGAAGCTGGAGGACCTCCAGTTCGCGGTCCCCGAGCTTCCGGTCGGAGACGTCGGCCAGTTGCCTCGCTGGCAGGTCGAGTGGGAGGGAGACGGCGGCGTCGGCACCCCAGCCAGGCATCACGTCCACCGACACGCTGCCGTCCAAGGCTTCGACGCCCTGGGCGAGGCGGGCCATGGACGGTGCTGTCGCGGACAGTTCGCCGGGACCGTCGTCGTGGACGTTGACCAGGAGGTTCTCGCCGTCGCAATCCCACTGCGTGCGCCATCTACAGCGCGGACGATCCCGCCCTCGCTGCTAAAGGAGCTGCGGGAAGCGATCATCTGACCCGGGTGCGCCAGCGCAAGCCAGGCGAGGAGATGTCCGACGGCGGTACCCACGTCTTTGGTGGGGACCGCCGACCTCTTCCAAACGCTCTCTCACCACCTGCAGCAATTCACGTAACCCTCTCTCACTACCTGTCGCGATTTACGAAACGCTCTCTAGCACCCATGAGAGAGCAACGATGAAACTGTCTCAGAACTTGACGACCGCAGTTTTTCAAGCGGGAAGTGAGCGAGGGAGCGTTTCCGTTTTGGTTGCAGAAAGTGAGAGAGCGTTCCGGTTGGGCTAAAGCACCTTGCGGATGGTTTCCTCAAAGCTGGTGACGTGGTGCAGGGCCAGTTCGCCGGCCTTGTCGGCGTCCCCCGCAGCCACCGCCTTGAGCAGGTCCACATGCTCGGTGATGTGGCCGCGCACGGAGGGCACCTTGTCCAGGACCAGGCACCAGATGCGCGTGGCCAGGTTGTCGTAGCGGATCAGAGTGTCTTCCAGGTGCGGGTTGGCGGCCGCCTTGTAGATCAGCCGGTGCACGGTCAGGTCGTAGCGCATAAGGTCGCGGGACTCCCCCGGGCTGGGATCCAGTTCCGCGATGGCATCGGCCACCTGCAGCAGTTCACGGCGCATGGACTCGCTTGCCCTCTTGGCGGCCCGGCGCGCAGCCAGCGGCTCCAGCAGCTCCCGGATCTCCGAGACGTCGGCGAGCTCCGTGAAGTCCACATTGGTGGCAAAGGTCCCGCGGCGCGGATAGGAAACCACCAAATGGTCCACCTCCAGCCGCTTGATCGCCTCGCGCACCGGAGTGCGGCCGAAACCGAGCTCGACCGCCAGCTGCCCGTCATTGATGGGTTCACCGGGCCGGATCTCCAGCATGATCAGCTTGTCGCGCAGCTGCCGGTAGGCGGCCTCCGCCTGGGACGGCGCTTCAGCCTCGGCGGTAGGCATTACAGGAAGTGCATTCAAGGCGCCACTCCGTTCTTCACTGTTCAGGCTCCGACCTACAAGCGGAAGCTCCATGCCACTTTGGTTCCAGCTATTGACTCTGCTGTGATCCCAATCATACCATTGACCTCACACTGATATATCAGTCATAACAACAGTGGTATTTCAAAAGGAGCATCCGTGGTTGAGCAGTTGAACGAGCGACTTTCCGCAGTCGATCCCGAGGTCCAGCAGGCCATTAACAACGAGCTGGTCCGCCAGCAGTCAACGCTGGAAATGATTGCCTCGGAGAATTTCGCCCCGTCCGCCGTCATGGAGGCGCAGGGCTCGGTCCTGACGAACAAGTACGCCGAGGGCTACCCCGGCAAGCGCTACTACGGCGGCTGCGAGCACGTGGACGTTATCGAGCAGCTCGCCATCGACCGGGTCAAGGCACTGTTCGGGGCGGAATTCGCCAACGTCCAGCCGCACTCCGGCGCGCAGGCCAACGCCGCCGCCATGTTTGCCCTGCTGAACCCGGGCGATACCATCATGGGCCTGAACCTGGCCCACGGGGGCCACCTCACCCACGGCATGAAGATCAACTTCTCCGGCAAGCTCTACAACGTAGTCCCGTACCACGTGCGCGAATCGGACCTCCGGATCGATATGGCAGAGGTTGAGGCACTGGCCCTGCAGCACCGGCCCAAGCTGATCGTCGCCGGCTGGTCCGCTTACTCCCGCCAGCTGGACTTCGCCGAGTTCCGCCGGATCGCTGATCTGGTGGACGCCTACCTCATGGTGGACATGGCGCACTTCGCCGGCCTGGTGGCGGCAGGGCTGCACCCGAACCCGGTGCCGTACGCCGACGTCGTCACCACCACCACGCACAAGACCCTCGGCGGCCCGCGCGGCGGAGTCATCCTCGCCAAGGAAAAGTACGCCCGCAAGATCAACAGCGCAGTGTTCCCCGGCCAGCAGGGCGGGCCACTGGAGCATGTCATCGCCGCCAAGGCCGTGGCTTTCAAACTCGCCGGCACCCCCGAATTCAAGGAACGCCAGGAACGCGTCCTGCAGGGATCGAAGCTGCTCGCCGAACGGCTCCTCCGCGACGATGTCGCCGCGGCAGGCATCTCCGTGGTCACCGGCGGCACCGACGTGCACCTGGTCCTGGTGGACCTGCGGAACTCGGAACTGGACGGGCAGCAGGCCGAAGACGCGCTGCATCGGATCGGCATTACGGTCAACCGGAACGCGGTACCGTTCGACCCCCGCCCGCCGATGGTGTCCTCCGGGCTCAGGATCGGCACGCCCGCCCTTGCCACCCGTGGCTTCGGCGCCGTGGAATTCGCCGAGGTGGCGGACATCATCGCGACGGCGCTCGTCACCGCGGCAACCAGCGGCACCAATAACAACGACGCCGGGGACGGCACCTCCGGCGGGTCCTCACTCAGCGACGACGCCGCCGTCGTACTCCGCGCCCGGGTCACCGCCCTGGCCGGCCAGTTCCCGCTTTACGCGCATCTTTCCCAGGACGACAGCGGCGCCGAGATCGCCGCCTTCGAAACAGCAATGATTGGAGCAGCCCAGTGAGCACCCAACAGCTCCCGGAACACCCGGATTTCCTCTGGCGGAACCCCGAGCCCAAGTCCTCCTACGACGCCGTGATTGTGGGTGGCGGCGGGCACGGCCTCGCCACGGCCTACTTCCTGGCCAAAAACCACGGGATGACCAACATCGCCGTCCTGGAAAAGGGCTGGCTGGCCGGCGGCAACATGGCCCGGAACACCACCATCATCCGCTCCAACTACCTCTGGGACGAGAGCGCGGCCATCTACGAGCACGCCCTCAAGCTCTGGGAAATCCTGCCGGAGGAGCTCGAGTACGACTTCCTGTTCAGCCAGCGCGGCGTTATGAACCTCGCCCACACCCTGGGTGACGTCCGCGAAAGCATCCGGCGTGTCGGCGCCAACAAGCTCAACGGCGTGGACGCTGAATGGCTGGACCCGCAGCAGGTCAAGGAACTCTGCCCGATCCTGAACATCAGCGACAACATCCGCTACCCCGTCATGGGTGCCACCTACCAGCCGCGCGCCGGCATCGCCAAGCACGACCACGTGGCCTGGGCCTTCGCCCGCAAGTGCGACGAGCTGGGCGTGGACATCATCCAGAACTGTGAAGTCACCGGCTTCGTCAAGGACGGCAACCGCGTGGTGGGCGTAAAGACCAACCAGGGCACCATCAACACCGAAAAAGTGGGCCTGTGCGCCGCCGGGCACAGCTCGGTCCTGGCCGAAATGGCAGGCTTCCGGCTCCCCATCCAGTCCCACCCGCTCCAGGCGCTGGTCTCCGAACTGCACGAACCGGTCCACCCCACGGTGGTGATGTCCAACCATGTGCACGTCTACGTCTCCCAGGCCCACAAGGGCGAACTGGTCATGGGCGCCGGTGTGGACTCCTATAACGGCTACGGTCAGCGCGGCTCCTTCCACGTGATCGAGCACCAGATGGCTGCCGCCGTCGAACTCTTCCCCATCTTTGCCCGGGCGCACGTGCTCCGGACGTGGGGCGGCATTGTGGACACCACCCTGGACGCCTCCCCCATCGTTGGCACTACCCCGGTGGAGAACATGTTCGTGAACTGCGGCTGGGGCACCGGCGGCTTCAAGGGCACCCCGGCCGCCGGCCTCACGTTCGCGCACACCATCGCCACCGGGACCCCGCACAAGCTGAACAAGCCGTTTGCGCTGGAACGCTTCGAAACCGGCGCCCTGATCGACGAACACGGCGCAGCCGCCGTCGCCCACTAGCCGCCGTCCCCTAGAAAGAAGACGCACATGCTGCTTATCCCATGCCCCAACTGCGGCTCGCGCGACGAGACCGAGTTCCACTACGGCGGCCAGGCCCACGTGCCCTACCCGGAAAACCCCAGCGGGCTGAACGACGGCGAATGGTCCGAATTCCTGTTCTACCGCGACAACACCAAGGGCGCCTTCGCCGAGCGCTGGCTGCACAGCACCGGCTGCCGCCAGTGGTTCAACATGCTCCGCGACACCGTCACCTACGACATCCAGGCCGTCTACCCGATGGGCGCGCAACGGCCGGCCACGGCCAGCACCTCCCCTGATGCCCTATCAGTTGTTGTCCCTATCGGGGCCCGGAAGCAACCACAACTGATAGAGCAACGGGCCTCCGCAACCAGCATCACCGCCTCCAGCACCACCGCCCCGGAAGGAGCAACCAAGTGACTTCCCAGAACGCCCGCCTCGCCGCCGGCGGACGCATCGACCGCACCATCTCCTGGCGCTTCACCGTGGACGGCGAGGAATTCACCGGACACCCCGGCGACACGCTCGCCTCCGCACTCCTCGCCAACGGCCGGATCGCCGCCGGCAACTCGCTCTACGAGGACCGGCCCCGCGGCATTATGTCCGCCGGGGTGGAGGAAGCCAACGCGCTGGTCAGGGTGGAACCCCGTTTCCCCGGCCACGTCGCCGAGTCCATGCTCCCCGCCACCACCGTCACCCTGGTGGACGGCTTGAATGCGGACATGCTCAACGGCCTGGGCCGCCTGGATCCCGAGGAAGACCGGGCCGAATACGACAAGAAGTACGTGCACACCGACGTCCTGGTGATCGGCGGCGGCCCCGCCGGCCTGGCCGCCGCCCGCGAAGCGGTCCGCACCGGTGCCCGCGTGATGCTGATGGACGACCAGCCCGAACTGGGCGGCGCGCTCCTGTCCGGATCCACTGCGCCCGGACTGGCCGAGGCCATCGAAGGCAAGCCAGCCCTGGAATGGGTGGCCGACGTGGAAGCCGAACTCGTGTCCGGCGCCGAGTGCACCGTCCTGAACCGCACCACGGCCTTCGGCGCCTACGACGCCAACTACGTCATCGCGGTCCAGAACCGCACCGACCACCTGTCCAGCCCGGCCGCCCCCGGCGTATCCCGGCAGCGGATTTGGCACGTGCGTGCTAATCAGGTGGTGCTGGCTCCCGGCGCCCACGAACGGCCCCTGGTCTTCGAGAACAACGACCGCCCCGGCATCATGCTCGCCTCGGCCGTCCGCAGCTACCTCAACCGCTACGCCGTCGCCGTTGGGCAGCGCGTGGTCATCAGCACCACCAACGACAGCGCCTACGCCCTCGCCGCGGACCTGCACGCCGCCGGCGTCAAGGTCCAGGCCGTGGTGGACGCCCGTCCCGCCCTCACTGAAGTGGCAGCTGCCGCCGTCGAAGCCGGCACCCGGGTGCTGATCGGCAGCGCTGTGGCGGACACCGCCGCCGGGGTCAGCGCCACCGGCCGGCTAAACGCCGTGACGGTCCGCAGCATCAACGACGACGGCGAACTCACCTCCGGCGTCGAGGAAATCGCCTGCGACCTGCTGGCAGTCTCCGGCGGCTGGAGCCCTATGGTCCACCTCCACTCGCAGCGGCAGGGCAAGCTGCGCTGGGACGAGGACCTGGCAGCGTTCGTGCCGAGCACCGTGGTGCCGAACCAGCAAACCGTTGGCTCCGGCCGCGGCAGCTTTGAACTCCAGGACTGCCTGGCTGAAGGCATCTCCGCCGGAGCGGCGGCCGCCATCGTGGCGGGCTTCAGTGCCGCCGTCGAGCCTTCCCCGTTCGGCGAGCCGAAGGCGTCCGGTCCCACGCGCCAGCTCTGGCTGGTCCCCGGTCAGACGGGCACACCCGATGACTGGCACCACCACTTTGTGGACTTCCAGCGCGACCAGTCCGTGGCCGACGTCCTACGCTCCACCGGCGCCGGCATGCGGTCCGTGGAACACATCAAGCGCTACACCTCCATCAGCACCGCCAACGACCAGGGCAAGACCTCCGGCGTCAACGCGATCGGCGTCATCGCCGCCGCGCTCCGCCAGGCCGGCGAAGCGTCCCGTGGCATCGGCGACATCGGCACCACCACCTACCGCGCACCGTTCACCCCGGTGGCCTTCGCCGCCCTGGCCGGACGCCAGCGCGGCGAACTGTTCGACCCCGCCCGCGTCACATCCATCAACCCCTGGCACGTGGCCAAGGGCGCACTGTTCGAGGACGTGGGGCAGTGGAAGCGGCCCTGGTACTACCCGCAGGCCGTGGAGGACATGGACACTGCCGTGCTCCGCGAGTGCGCCGCCGTCCGCGAATCCGTCGGCTTTATGGACGCCACCACGCTCGGCAAGATCGAAATCCGGGGCAAGGACGCCGGCGAATTCCTCAACCGGATCTACACCAACGCGTTCAAGAAGCTCGCCCCGGGTTCCGCCCGCTACGGCGTGATGTGCATGGCGGACGGCATGATTTTCGACGACGGCGTGACCCTGCGCCTGGACGAGGACCGGTACTTCATGACCACCACCACCGGCGGCGCCGCGAAGGTGCTGGACTGGCTGGAGGAATGGCTGCAGACCGAATGGCCTGAGCTGGACGTGCACTGCACCTCGGTGACCGAACAGTGGACCACCATTGCCGTCGTCGGGCCTAAATCCCGGGCGGTGCTCGCCAAACTGGCGCCGGAGCCGGCGGCGGACGGCGGGCTGGAGGCGGAAGCCTTCCCGTTCATGACGTTCCGCGAAACCACCCTCGCCTCCGGCGTCCAGGCGCGGATCTGCCGGATCTCCTTCTCCGGCGAACTGGCCTACGAGATCAACGTGCCGTCCTGGTACGGGCTGAACACTTGGGAAGCCGTGGCAGCGGCCGGGGCGGAGTTCAACATCACCCCGTACGGGACCGAAACCATGCACGTGCTGCGCGCCGAGAAGGGCTACCCGATCGTCGGCCAGGACACCGACGGGACCGTCACGCCGCAGGACGCCGGCATGGAATGGGTGGTATCGAAGGCCAAGGACTTCATCGGCAAGCGCTCCTACGCCAGGGCCGATGCCCAGCGCGCGGACCGCAAGCACCTGGTCAGTGTCCTGCCCGTGGACGGGACGCTGCGGCTGCCCGAAGGCACCCAGCTCGTGGAGAAGGGGATCGCCACGAACCCCGCCTACGGCCCGGTGCCCATGCAGGGCTTCGTGACCTCGAGCTACCACAGCGCCGCGCTGGGCAGATCCTTCGCGCTGGCACTGATCAAGAATGGCCGCAACCGCATCGGCGAGACGCTGGTGGCCGCCGCCGGCGACCAGCTGGTTGACGTTGTTGTCGCAGAAACCGTACTTTTTGACCCCGAAGGGACCCGCAAAGATGGCTAACACAGCAGCAATCAATGGCATCAATGGACTCCGGGAGATCCGCCGCAGCCCGGCCTCGCACCTGGCCGCGGCCCTGGCGGCCGGCTCCATCCAGGGAACGGTGGTACTGAAAGAGGGCCCGTTCCAGACCATGGCCGGCGTCCGCGTGGACCCCCGCTCCGAGGAAGGCGCACGGATTGCCGCCGTTGCCGGCGGCCTGCCGGCACGCTGCGGCGACGTGGGCGGCACGGACCGCGTCACCGTCCTCTGGCTGGGACCATCCGAGTTCCTGGTGGTGGCACCGGAAGAGGACCACGATTCCCTGGGCGGTGACCTCATCGGCTCCCTCGTGGACGCGCTGGGCGACGCTCCCGGCCAGGTGGTGGACCTCTCCGCGAACCGCACCACGTTCGAGCTTTCCGGGCCGCGGGCCCGTGCGGTCCTGGAAAAGGGCTGCGCCCTGGACCTGCACCCGCGCAGCTTCACCCCGGGAGCAGCCCTGTCCACGGAGATCGGCAACATCCCGGTGGTCCTGCAGAAGACCGGCGGGGAGAGCTTCCGACTCTTCCCCCGGGCCTCGTTCGCGGACTTCCTGGGCCGGTGGCTCCTGGACGCCATGAGGGAGTTCGCTTCCCCCGAGGTGCCCTGATGGCGCTGAGCGCCCTGGACCTGTTTTCGGTTGGCATCGGGCCCTCGTCTTCGCACACGGTGGGCCCGATGCGGGCGGCAAAGCTGTTCGCCGACGGGCTTAAGGGCGGCGGGCTCCTGAGCTCAACCACCCGGGTCCAGGCCGAGCTGTTCGGCTCGCTCGGAGCCACCGGCCGGGGCCACGGCTCCGACAAGGCGGTGGTGCTGGGCCTGCAGGGCCTGGACCCGGAGACGGTGGACACCTCCACCGCCGACGACCAAGTGGCCGCCGCCGCTCTCGACGCCGAACTCAGGATCTGCGGGGACCACCGGGTGGACTTCAACTGGGACGAGGACGTGCTGCTGCACCGCCGCAAATCCCTGCCCGCCCACCCCAACGGCATGACGTTCCGGGCTCTGGACCACGCCGGCGCCGTCCTCAGCGAACGGAGTTTCTACTCCATCGGCGGCGGCTTTGTGGTGGACGGCGATGCCGACGCCGGCGAACGCGTGGTGGCTGATGACACCGTGCTGCCGTACAACTTCACCACCGCCGACGAACTCCTGGCGATCTGCCGCCGCGAAAGCATGTCCATCTCGGACGTGATGCTCGCCAACGAGCTGGTGTGGCGCAGCGAGGCGGAACTCCGTGAAAAGCTGCTGGGACTCTGGGCAGTCATGCGCGAATGTGTGGACAACGGCTGCGCCGCGGAAGGGATCCTTCCCGGCGGGTTGAACGTCAGGCGCCGGGCGCCGTCGTTATTCCGCACGCTGACCGCTGATACCGGCGTCACCGACCCCTTCCGCGCCATGGAATGGGTGAACCTGTTTGCACTCGCCGTCAACGAGGAAAACGCCGCCGGCGGGCGGATCGTCACCGCCCCCACCAACGGCGCGGCGGGCATCGTGCCTGCCGTGCTGCACTACTACATGAAGTTTGTTCCGGGAGCCGACGACGACGGTGTGGTCCGCTTCCTCCTCGCGGCAGCCGCCGTCGGGATTCTTTTCAAGATCAACGCCTCGATCTCCGGCGCTGAAGTGGGCTGCCAGGGCGAGGTGGGCTCTGCCTGCTCCATGGCGGCCGCGGGCCTGTGCGAGGTCCTGGGCGGCACGCCGGAGCAGGTGGAAAACGCCGCCGAAGTGGGGATCGAACACAACCTCGGGCTGACCTGCGATCCGGTGGGCGGCCTGGTGCAGATCCCCTGCATCGAACGGAACGCCATCGCCAGCGTGAAAGCCATCAACGCCGCGCGGCTGTCCCTCCACGGGGACGGCAGCCACAAGGTGTCGCTGGATAAGGCCATCAAAACCATGCGTGAGACAGGAGCGGACATGAAAACCAAATACAAGGAGACCTCCCGCGGAGGCCTCGCCGTCAACGTGATCGAGTGCTAGCCATGACCGACATTCAGACTGAAAAGCCCCTTCCGTTGCCTGTCACCACCGTGGAACACGTCCTGACTTTGGATTGCGCGGAGCAGCCCGGGATTGTCCACGCCGTCTCCGGCTTCCTGCTGGAGCATGGCTGCGACATCGTGGACAGCAAGCAGTTCGGCGAACGGTCGGAGGCGCACTTTTTTATGCGGGTGCACTTCGCGTCCGACGGCGATACCTCCACTGCGGACACGTTGCGTTCCGCTTTTGGCCCGGTGGCCGCGCGGTTCGGGATGAGCTGGCGGCTGGAGCGGATCGGTTCCAAGCGCCGCGTGCTGATCATGGTGTCCAAGTTCGGTCATTGCCTCAACGACCTGCTGTTCCGTGCCAGGACCGGCGAGCTTCCGGTGGAGATCGCGGCCGTGGTCTCCAACCACACGGACCACCAGGGCCTGGTGGAATGGCACGGCATCCCGTTCTTCCACGTGCCGGTCACCGCCGCCACCAAGCCGGCCGCCGAGGCCCGGCTGCTGGAACTCGTGGACACGTTCGACGTGGAGCTGGTGGTGCTGGCCCGCTACATGCAGGTGCTCAGCGACGACCTCACCCGCAAACTCGACGGGCGCGCCATCAACATCCACCACTCGTTCCTGCCCAGCTTCAAGGGCGCCAAGCCCTACCACCAGGCCTACGCGCGCGGCGTGAAAACAGTGGGGGCAACTGCCCATTATGTGAATGCCGAGCTCGATGAAGGCCCGATCATCTCCCAGCAGACTGTGGAAGTGGACCACACCTACGGTCCCGAAGACCTGGTTGCCGCCGGCCGGGACACCGAGTGCAAGGCGCTCAGCAACGCCGTGCGCTGGCACTGCGAGGGCCGGGTCATCCTGCAGGGCAACAGGACGGTAGTGCTCCGCTAAGCTCTACCCCCCCGTCCGCCCCTGCCCCTCCCCCTCCCCCTCCCCCTCCCCCTCCCCCAGGACGCTCTCTCACTTTCTGCAGCTTTTCGGGCGATCCTCTCTCACTTAATGTGGGTTTTTACGTGACGCCCTCTCACTTAATGTGGGTTTTACGTGACGCTCTCTCACCCCGGTGAGGGAGCGTCGCGGCATTAAGAGCCATCCGGGTTACGCACGTTTCCGTGGAAGCTCAGTCGCTGCTGGCAAAACCAGCAGCGTGGGGGTGGTCAAGCCAGCCGTTGCGCAGCGCCCGTTTGATTTTTGTGACTGCACGCTGAAAATCGTCAGCAAGATCGATCTTGTCGAAAACAAGAACCGTCCAGCCAGCTGATTCGAACGCCCTATCTCGTCTCCTGTCGCTGAGGATCTGTGCGTCACCGAGGTGATGTCCGCCGTCGTACTGTATTGCGAGCCGGCGATGACGGTAGCCGAGATCGGCCGACGGCGATCGCGCGTCTCCGGCGCGCAATGGCACCTGGAGTTCGGGCTCGGGCAGCCCGGCGTCGGCGATAGCCAACCGAAGCAGCGACTCGGGTGCGGAGTCAGCACCCACACGCATCAGATCCAACGCTTCACGGGCCCGGACGATGCCTTGGAGATTCGGGTGGCGTCCCACCAGCATGCGCAGCCCCGCCATCGTGTCGTAGGACTGCGTCCGTCCCTCGAAATCCACCCGCGGGATGCGGATCAGTTCATCACCCATGCTCACCAGGTCTTTGAGCGGCAGGGTTCGTGCCAAATCGAGCCAAGTCCGGGACCGTGTGCTCATGCGGATGCCGTCGATCAGTTCGATCTCGTCGTCCCGTGTCAGGACGGTGTGGCCGAACACGCCCTTCCGGCGAACCGACGGCAGCGAACGCGGTTTGCTCAGATGAAGCTCTGTGGAATCCGCAAGCCAGGGAGGCAGCAGCTGGCACCGAAGCCGGGCCGCGGTAACGTGTGAGATCCAGGCTCCGGGCGACGCAGCCGACAGAGCCCTGGCGGCGCCTTCCAGATCAAAGTCCCAGTCCGTGGGGCGGTAGAGACCGCGGCCCACGTTGACTACATCCTTCCGGCGAAGCCGGTTCAAAGTGACGCCGGAGGTCAGAGCTGAGCCGATGGTGAACGGAGCCGTCGCTAACGGCTGGGGCAGAAAATCTTGCTTTCGCATGCTGGCATTGTGACCCGAAACAGTGTGATGCTGCAGAAGTTATCCACAGGTGGCTATTTGGCTGCAGGAAGTGCGAGAGGATCGCCCAAAAACCCACATTAAGTGAAAGAGCGTTTTCCGGGTCGGGGCTACAGTGCGGCGAGCCGGGTGGCCAGGTGCAGCGCGGCGAGCCTGCCCGTTCCGCGGGGATCGCCGCCGCAGTGGGAGAAGATCCGCTGCAGTCGCTGATGCATGGACTGCCGCTCCAGGTGCAGCTCACGCGCGGCCTGCGCCGTGTTGCACCCTGAATCCAGCCACACCCGCAGCGTCTCAACCAGCGCGGAATTTCGTTGGGCATCGTGGACCAGGAGGGCACCGAGCTGCTGGCTGACAAAGTCCGTTCGCTCGGTGTCATCCAAGGAATGGAACGCGAGCCGCTCCACCGCGAACGCCTCGGAGTCGAGTACCGCTCCGGACTGTCCGGGCCCGGCCGTGCGCGGCTCGGCACCCGCTGCAAGGTCCAGTGTCAGCCGGGCTTCCGTCAGGGACCATGGTGCGGCGGAGATTCCGGCGGCCACCGGACCGACGGCGCTGACTGTTCCCTCCGGCAATGCAAGCGACTGCAGACCGGCAACAATTGCGTCCCGGTCCTCTTGCAACTTGCCGGGGCGCAGGACGGCCAGCGCCAACAGTTCCGCGTTGTCGGCGTAGCTTGCACTGTGATGTCCCACCCGCTCCAGCAGGTGCTCCACCGCCATCCGGGGTTGCCTGGAGCCAGGGGAACGAACCACAACGGCCACCACCTGCGCGGACAACGGGATCCCGGCAGCCGGGGCGAGCTGCTGAAGCCGCCAGTTTTGAGTTCCTGAATCGACGGCGCGGATCAGCGCCGCACCCGCCATCTCCTTCAGGCCCGGGGGCATGCGCTGCAACAGGGCCAACGCCAGAATGTCCACCGAGCGGTTCCCAGCGATCCTCGCCAGGTTCACATCGGCGCCCGCCAGGGCGTGAAGGGTGAGGCGGGCTGAAGGGATGCCACGCACGGACACGTCAACCTGGATGATTCGAGCACGATCCGGCGCGGCCTCGCTGGACGCTGCGGGTTCCTGCTCCTCCGCATGATCAGCCGGCAGCGCACTGGCCAGCGGGGCGCCCGCGGTGGACGTCAGGACAACTTCCGCGCCGGTAGCGTCCGCCAGGACAGCGAGGATCCGATCAAGACTGCCGCCATGGGCCAGCTCCACCGCCATGGCATGGCTGGCCTGGTCAGCCCGCTGCAAGTGGGCAGCTGACTCGCTCACAAGCAGCGAGTTGATCGCTTCCATGACGCCGACAAAGGGCACCACTTTGCGAAGCTCTATCAAGGGAAGCCCGGCGGCTTCAGCTGCTGCCACCATCGAGGACGGAATGGACGGCAGCTCGGTACCCGTCTCGATGGCCAGCGCAGCCACTCCACGTTCCGCCAGCTCCCAGATGTAGCCAATACGCCGCTTATCCGTTGCCGTGGCGAGGGCCTGGCCGCCGGTGAGCAACAGTTCACCGCCGCCAAGCAACGGGGCAATGTCCAATACCTCACTGGAATGAATCCAGCGCAGCTGCGTCTGGGCCGCAATGGCCGCCGCGGCACGGATCACGGGATCCGCGGGGGTGAGGGTGGAATGTTTCAAAACATCCTGCAGGCGTATGGGCATGACACTCCGTCGCGTTTTCTCATAAACTTCAAGACACATTGTATGTGGTGCATGTGGCCTGGCGCACATAATCTGGATCTATCCCTTTCACCTATGGAGGCTCCCCCATGCACGACAACCTCTCCACAACGCAGCCGGGATCGGCAATGACGCCGACCGAGGATTGCGAAGCCTGGCTCCAGCCGATCCCCGAATCCCAGCGGACACACAAGGTCTCCGGACAGTTCTGGATCTGGGCCGGCGCCAACCTGGCGCCCATCAACTGGGTGCTGGGTGCCCTCGGAATCCACTTGGGGCTGGGTTTCGCGGATACCGTCATCGTCCTGGTGCTGGGCAACCTGATCGGCATGCTGCTCTTTGGCTGCTTTGTACTCCTCGGCCAAAAGACCGGCGCCACCGGCATGGTCCTGGCCCGTGCCGCCTTCGGCCGCCGGGGCAACTACCTGCCGGCCGCTATCCAGGCGCTCCTGGTGATCGGCTGGTGCGCGGTCAACACGTGGATCATCCTGGACCTGGTCATGGCCCTTTTCGGCACGCTCGGCTGGGTGGATCCCACAGCACACAACTACGGCTGGAAGATCGGCGTTGCCACCACCATCATGGCTGCCCAGGTTGCCATCGCCTGGTTCGGCTACAAGGCCATCGCGGCTTTCGAAAAGTGGACCGTCCCGCCCACCATCATCATCCTGGCCGTGATGTCGGCCGTCGCCTGGTTCGGCATGAAGATCGACTGGGGCTACGCCGGCCCCGCCGGCAACATCCTGGAAGGTTCCGAACGGATCGCGGCCATGAGCGCCGTGATGACCGCCATCGGCATCGGCTGGGGCATCACCTGGTTCACCTACGCCGCCGACTACTCCCGGTTTGTGAGCACCGAAGTTCCCAAGCGCAAGGTCTACCTGGCATCCGTCCTGGGCCAGTTCATCCCGGTGGTGTGGCTGGGAATCCTCGGCGCCAGCCTGGCCACCAACAGCGGTGAAATCGACCCCGGCAAGCTCATCGTCCAGAACTTCGGCGTCCTCGCACTGCCGGTGCTGCTGATGGTGCTGCACGGCCCCATCGCCACCAACATCCTGAACATCTACACCTTCTCGGTCGCAACCCAGTCGCTGGACATCACTATCAGCCGACGCAAGCTCAACCTGTTCGTCGGTGTTTTCTCCCTCGCCGCCGTCGTATTCTTCATCTTCCAGGAAGACTTCGCCGCAGTCCTGGACGCGTGGCTCATCGGGCTCGTAGCCTGGGTTGCCGCCTGGGGCGGAGTCATGCTGGTCCACTACTTCTGGCTTGAGAAGCGTTGGCCGGGCAACCCGGACAGGCTCTTCGATGCCGTGGGCACCAAGCGCCTCCCCGGCGTCAACTGGGCCGGCGTCGTCTCCCTCCTGATCGGCATCTTCGCCACCTGGCTGTTTATGTACGGACTCGTTCCGGCGATGCAGGGCCCCATTGCCGTGGCCCTGGGCGGCTGGGACCTCTCCTGGCTCGCAGGCGGTCTTGCGAGCGCCGGCAGCTACGCCGTCCTTGGCCCGAGGTTCCACCGCAGATACCTTGACTCCGCCCTGCCGGCCGCCACTGTGCACCAGGCGACTGCCGACCTGGGCTTCGCCACCCAGCCCAGCGCTCCCGCCGGACTCTGAAACACCGACACTCTGCCGGACACTGAAACTCAAGGAAACCAGACATGACCTTTGAAGCATTCCCGGATTCCGCCCATCCCATCGCCTGGCCTGAGGGTAAGCGGGCAGCAGCCTCGTTCACATTCGACGTCGACGCCGAATCCTGCACCATCGCCCACGATCCGAAGAGCACGCGCCGGATGTCCCTGATGACCCACCAGTCCTACGGGCCCAAGGTGGCGGTCCCGCGGCTGCTTCAGATTCTCCAGCGGCAGGACATCCGGGCCACCTTCTTCGTTCCAGGCTTCACGGCAGACTGCTACCCGGACACGGTCCGGCGCATCGTGGACGCCGGGCACGAGGTGGCCCACCACGGGTACCTGCACGAACCCATGCAGGGGATTGACGCCGAGACCGAGGCCCGGTACATCGAGCGCGGGCTGGAGGCCCTCGCGAAGGTCGGCGTGGAACCGGTGGGGTACCGCGCGCCGTGGTGGGAACTGAACTGGCACTCCCCGGCGCTCCTGGCGGACCGCGGCTTCCTCTACGATTCGAGCCTGCTCGACGGCGACGTACCGTACCGCTTCAGCGTCGCCCCGGGCGATAACAGGGACATCGTGGAGATCCCGGTTGACTGGACCCTGGACGACTGGGAACAGTACGCGTTCTACCCCGGGGTCACCGGCAGCGGCGTCATCGAAAGCCCGGCCAAGGTCCTGGAAATGTGGACCCTGGAGGCGGAGGCACACCACGCCCAGGGCAGCTGCTTTGTCCTGACCAACCACCCGTTCATCTCGGGGCGGCCGTCCAAGGCCGTTGCCCTGGAAAAGCTGATTGACCGCGTGAAATCAATGGACGGCATGTGGGTCACCACCATGGAGCAGATCGCCGAGCACACCCGCAGGACCGTCGAGGCGGTCCACACCCACGCCCGGATTGAGGTCCCTTCCTTCCCGGACACGGGAGCCCGGTTCACGCCGGCCGCGGTCCGGCAGCAGAAACCGGCCGGCAGCCACAGCCGGTAACCCCGGCTCCGCAACCCCTAAAACGGGAAACGCCGACGGCGACAGTCACCTGTCGCCGTCGGCGTTTCCTGCATTTGGGTCAGTACGTCACAGAGAGCGGGCACCCGAAGCGAGCACACGCTCCACGTCCGCCACTTCCGGATAGGCTGCCTGCGTTCCCTTGCGGGTGGTGGCCAGCGCGGCGGCAATCGAGGCGAAGGCGGCGGCGTCAGCGAGTGGCGCGCCGGCTGCGAGGCGGGCTGCCACCGCCCCCGTGAAGGCGTCGCCGGCGCCGGTGGTATCCACGGCCTTGACCTTGATGGGTGCCACCCGGATCAGCTGCTGCCCGGGAACGGCCAGCGAATCCAGCACCACGGAGCCGTGGGCCCCCAACGTGACCAGGACCCGCTGGAGCCCCCGTTCGGCGAAGCGCAGCCTGACCGCTTCCCAGTCCCCAGCTTCGGCGTCGCTGCCGGGAATTGCGGCGGAGCCAAGGAACAGCGACGCCTCATGGGCGTTGACCAGCAGGACGTCGGTCAGGTCCGCCAGCTGCTGCGGGATTTCCGCGTAAGGCGAGAGATTCAGCAGAACTGTAGCGCCGGCGTCGTGCCCTGCCCGGGCGGCGGCCTCAACCGTGTCAAGGCTGACCTCCAGGCAGAGACAGACCACCGCGGCGCCGTCGAACGTTTCCGCCGCGGCGGCGACGTCCGCCGGGGACAGGGTGCCGTTGGCTCCGGCCGAAATGATGATGTTGTTCTCGCCGTTGGCGTCCACGGCGATGACGGCGACGCCGGTGGCCTCAGTCATTGAGGTCCGCACGCCGGAGATGTCCACCCCGGCGCCGGCGGCCGATGACAGGAGCATGTCACCGTTGGCGTCCACCCCGACGGCACCTACCAGGCTGACGGCCCCGCCCAGCAGGCTGGCGGCGACGGCCTGGTTGGCGCTCTTGCCACCCGGGTTTACGGCGAAACCGTTGCCGTGCACCGTCTCACCGGGCAGCGGCAGCCGCTCGCAATAGATGGTCAGGTCCGCGTTCAGGGACCCGACGACGACGATCCGGCCTTGGGAGCCGGCTGTTGCGGAAGTCATTCGGTCACCTCGGCCTCGACGGGCTTGGGGATGAGGAGCGATGCGGCGAACGCGGCCACCGTGATGACCAGGCCCGTCACAACCACGGAGAGGTAGGACGCTTTGGCGTCGCCGAGGGCCGAGGTGGCCACCAGCACGGCGGGCAGCACCAGGAAGCTCAGGCCGGCGCCCAGGTTGAAGGCGCCCGCGTTCATGCCGGGCAGGAATCCCGGGTTTCCGGCGGGTGAGAGGACAACTCCGAGTCCGTTCAGCATGATGTTGACCGTACCGGCGTACATGATGCCCAGCAAGACCGTTCCGGCGATCATCATGGGCAGGCTGCTGAGGCCGAAGAACGCGATGATGGCCAGCGCGGCGATGCTGCCCAGCATGCCGATGCGCAGGACCTTGGTGTAGCCGAGCACCGGCGCGAGCCTGCCGCTGATGGGACCCACCAGCCAGCCGAGCAGGGCGTACGGGGTGAGGATGATGAGCGACATTTCGGTCGGGCCGATGCCGAATCCCGGGTCCGCCGCCTGCACGTACGCCGGCACGATCCCGTTGATGACGGCGAAGATACCGGTCATGGTCAGCGTGGTGGTCAGCAGCGGCGCCCAGGTGGAGCGCTGGCCCAGGTGGACGGTTTCCACCATGGGCTGTTTGGCGCGCTTTTCCACGGTCCAGAAGCAGTAGAACGCGACGGCGGCAACCACCACCAGCCCGACGGCCAGCATGAGCGTCCCGGGGGCGAAAGCGCCCACCAGCTTGGAGCCCTCGTTGAGGGCCGTGAGGAGGGCACCCACGGCGACAACGATGAAGAACACACCCAGCCAGTCCATGGAGGTGCCGGCGGCCGGCTTGCTCTCGCCGGCGAGGAAGGCGATCAGGGCCGTGGCGACGAGGGCCAGGACCACCATGAGCCAGAAGATGCTGCGGAACCCGAAGTGCTCGGCGAAGTAGCCGCCCACAAAGGAGTCGACGCCGGCGACGCCGCCGTTTACGGCCGTAATGAGGCCCATGAGCGTCCCGTATTTGCGCGGGTTACTGACGGCGGAGCGCAGCATGATCAGGCACAACGGCACGGTGGGGCCGCTGACGCCCTGGATGATGCGGCCCACAAAGAGCCAGGTCACGTCGGGGGCCATGGCCGCAATGACGGATCCGACGGCCATCAGGAGCATCATGCCGATCAGGATTTTCTTGCGTCCGATGATGTCGCTCAGGCGGGGCAGGAAGAGGGAGAACAGGGCGGCCGCGGTGAAGAACCAGGTCTGGGAGAGGCCGATCGTTGCTTGGTCGGTCTGGAGTTCCTTGCCCATGGTGACCAGGGCCGGGCTGAGCATGGACGCGTTGAGCTGGAAGGCAACGCACGCCGCCAGCAGGGCAATCATCAGGGCGGTGACGTTGCCGCGGCTGGTCTTTGCCTCGGTGAGGGTGGCACTCATTTACTTGCCTCCCGTGGCTGCTGCAAGGCCTGCCGCTTCAAGAACGGCCGGTTCGCCGATGCGCACGAGGGCATCCGTGACGAGGTCCCAGAAACGGGTATGGTCCAGGTCAACGGCCACGGAGGTGGTGCAGTCGTCCGGTGCGGGGGCGCGGAAATCGGCCACGGTCATGCCGAGCGTCAGCGTACCCTGCAGTTCGATATCCACCGGAACCTTGCGGGTGGTGACGATGCTGGGATCGATCACGTAGGCCACGGCGCAGGGATCGTGGACGGGCGGGAAATCAAAGCCCTGGGCGTCCTTGTAGGTCTGGGTGAAGAACTCCATCAGTTCCATCACAAACCTGGCGGGTCCGGTACCCACCGCCGCAATCTTCTCCACCACGTCCGGAGTGGCGAGTGCCTGGTGGGTAAGGTCCAGGCCCACCATCACCACGGGCCATTTTTCGTTGAAGACGATGTGGGCGGCTTCGGGGTCGATGATGATGTTGAATTCGGCCACGGCGCTCCAGTTTCCCACGTGGTAGCCGCCGCCCATGAGGACAACTTCCTTAACGCGTTCCACGATGCGCGGTTCCTTGCGGGCTGCCAGCGCGATGTTGGTGAGGCCGCCGGTGGGAACGAGGGTGACAGTGCCCGGTTCGTGGGCCATCACGGTGTCAATGATGAGGTCGACGGCGTGGCGCGGGTCTAGTTCGATGGTGGACTCGGGCTGCGCGGGGCCGTCCATGCCCGTCTCGCCGTGGATGGACGGTGCGGTTTCGATGGTGCGGACCAGAGGCCGGCCGCATCCGGCGGCAAAAGGAACGCCGGTGATGCCGGCGATGGTCCCGACGGCGAGCGCGTTCCGGGTGACCTTTTCGAGCGTCTGGT
Source organism: Pseudarthrobacter sp. RHLT3-21 (assembly GCF_059383495.1). Lineage (NCBI taxonomy): Bacteria > Bacillati > Actinomycetota > Actinomycetes > Micrococcales > Micrococcaceae > Pseudarthrobacter > Pseudarthrobacter sp. RHLT3-21. Next base: position 36,239 of record NZ_JBWZCI010000025.1, on the reverse strand, counting down.
TGCCCACCACGGTGGTGACGGCCAGCAGTTCAATGTCCGGGTTGCCGTGCGCGAGCAGGATGGCCACGGCGTCGTCATGCCCGGGGTCGCAGTCAAGAATGATTTTCTTGGGGGCGGGTTTCATCGGTTTGGATTCCACGTTAAATCTCCACGTCATTGGGGCCTGCCGGAGCAGTGGGCGAAAGTATTCAGAGTGATCATGACACCTGCCCGGAGCATGCGTCAAGCGCTTGACGTTTGCACGTCAAGCGCTTGATGTCTCGGTGGGCGCCTTCGGACCCGTGTGGCCTCAGTTGGCTAGCGAGCGCACTACTCGTGCAGGCGACCCCACAACAATGGCACTTTCTGGTACGTCCCTCGTGACCACGGACGCAGCCGCAGCCGCAGCCGCAGCCGCAACGACAGCATCATCACCCGATCGTCACGCCCGGCAGAATTGTGGCGTTGGCCCCGATCCAAACATTGCGGCCAATGACCACAGGGGCCGGGTGCATGTCCGCGCGACGGCTCGGCATGAGGTCGTGGTTGAGCGTGGCTATCACCACGTTGTGCCCGATCAGACAGTCGTCCCCGATGACCACACCGCCCTGGTCCTGAAACTTGCACCCGGAATTGATGAAGATCCGTTCCCCGAGGGAGATGTTCTTCCCGAAGTCGGAGTAGAAGGGCGGAAAAACCGTCACAGATTCGTCAACCGGCTTGCCGGTCAGCTGAGCTAACAGCTCACGTACCCGCACCGGTTCCTGATATCCGCCATTGAGTTCGCCAGTGATGCGCAGGGCATCCTGGCTGACCCGGTGCATGACCTCATGCAACGGCGAGTCCCCGGTAACGGTGTGTCCGGCATTCAGCGCATCAAGGAGATCGGCGAGTTCCATGGTGTCCTTTCAGTCAAAGCTCGTCACGCGTGTTCGCACACGTTAATTGTTGGGTTTTGCTGCTTCCGAAACCGCCGTGGCCGCCCAGCTGGTGAGGAGTTTGATGCGCTCTTCGTGGGTCGTCCCGGGTTCGGCGGTGTAGAAGCTGACGTCCCTGACGACACCCGGGGAGGTAGGCAACGCCAGGGACTGGTAGGTCAGCTCCAGGTCGCCGACCACGGGGTGTCGCAACCGTTTGGTTCCCTCGTGGCGGAAACGGATGTCATGCGATGCCCACAGCGTGCGGAACTCGGGGCTCAAGGTGGATAGTTCGCCTACGAGTTCGCGCAGAGAGCGGTCGTTGGGCTCACGGCCGGCTTCGGCACGCAGCAGGGCGGCGGTGGCCGCGGCGCCGGCGTCCCAGTCGACGAAGAACTCCCGTGCGGCCGGGTCGAGGAAGTGAAAGCGTGCGAAGTTTGCTTGGCCGTTGGCAGTGGTGGTGTCGCTGGCAAACATGGGTGCGTGGAGTGCCCGCCCCAGGGCATTAGAGGCCACGATATCGAGCCGGCCATTGCGGACGAACGCGGCCGACGTGGTGATGGAGTCAAGCAGCCAATGGACAGTGACCGCCAGCCCCGCATCCTTGCGGCGGGAATGCGTCCGGCGCATGGGCCGGGCGGCCCGTGCCAGCTCGAAAAGGTACAGGCATTCCTCATCGTTCAGGTGCAGTGCCCCAGCGACGGCCTTGAGGACGTCGTCAGACACGCCGCTGATGTTGCCCTTCTCCAGCCGCGCGTACCACTCGGTGCTAACCCCGGCGAGGACCGCCACCTCCTCGCGGCGCAGTCCAGGAACGCGGCGACGGCTGCCCGCGGGCAGGCCCACCTGCTCCGGGCGGATTTTGGCGCGGCGGGTGGCCAGGAAGTCCCGGATGTCGGCGCGGTTGTCGGGCTGGTTGTCCATGAATCCACGATAGCCCCGGTTCACCAGGCTTAAGGGGGGAGAATTTGTCCCCCCATAAACGCAGCCTTCTTCAGCCGATGGAAATGGGGTGATATTGATGGAAGGCAATCCAAAACAGGAGAAAAATATTGTTTACCGCTAACGCTTACGCCGCTCCGTCCGCCGCCGGGGACCTGATCCCCACCACCATCGAACGCCGCGACGTCGGCCCGCACGATGTGTTGATCGAGATCAAGTTCGCCGGCATCTGCCATTCGGACATCCACACCGTCCGCGGCGACTGGGGTCCCCAGTCCTACCCGCTGGCCCCCGGCCACGAGATCGCCGGCATCGTCACCGAGATCGGCTCCGCCGTCACCAAGCACGCTATCGGCGACCGGGTCGGCGTCGGCTGCATGGTCAACTCCTGCCGCGAATGCGTCAACTGCCTCAAGGGCGAAGAGCAGTACTGCCTCAAAGGCAACATCGGCACCTACGGCGCCGTGGACCGCGACGGCACCATCACCCAGGGCGGCTACTCCACGCACGTGGTCGTAACCGAAGACTTTGTTGTGCGGATCCCCGAAGGCATCGAGCTCGACGTCGCCGCTCCCCTGCTGTGCGCGGGCGTCACCACCTATTCCCCGCTGCGGCACTGGGGCGCCGGTCCCGGGAAGAGAGTCGCCGTCGTGGGTCTCGGCGGCCTTGGCCACATGGCCGTCAAACTCGCCCACGCCATGGGCGCGGACGTCACCGTACTCTCCCAGTCGCTGAAAAAGCAGGAGGACGGGCTGAAGCTCGGCGCGGACCACTACTACGCCACCAGCGACGAGACCACTTTCATGGACCTGGCCGGCAGTTTCGACCTGATCATCAACACCGTCAGCGCATCGATCGACATCAGCTCCTACCTGCAGCTGCTGACCCTCGACGGCGCCCTGGTCAACGTCGGCGCCCCCGCCGAACCGCTCCCGGTGAACGCGTTTGCGCTCATTATGGGCCGCCGCTCCTTCGCAGGCTCCATGATCGGCGGGATCCGCGAAACCCAGGAAATGCTCGACTTCTGCGCCGAGCACCATCTCGGTGCCGAGATCGAAGTCATCCCGGCGGACAAGATCAACGACGCCTACGAACGCGTCCTCGCCTCGGACGTGCGCTACCGGTTCGTCATTGACACGGCGACCTTGAGCTAGAACACCGGCGTGCAGCACGGGTCCTCCACGCCTACTACCATCGAGGTATGGAATCCGCGGAGCAGGTGCAGCAATCCGTCCGCTCGCGGCGGATCACGGCGGCAATGGTCGCTGCGCGCGCCGGCGTCTCGACGGCGACGGTTTCCCTGGTGGCCAACGGCAAGACTGCCGGCCGCGTTTCTGAGGACAACATCGCCAAGGTGCGGGAAGCCATTTCCGCACTCGGCTACGTCGTGGACAGCGTGGGCAGCTCGCTGGCCAAAGGCGTCAGCTCCATCGTCTTACTCGTTGCCCCGGACATCTCCAACCCGTTTTTCGCCAAGGTGATCGCCGGGGTCCGGGAGTCACTCGGGGCGGATTACCAGCTGCTGCTGTCCGTCACTGACGCCGGGGAGTTCCCGCAGGCGGACGACGTCCGGAAGCTGATGGCACTTCGGCCGGCCGGGCTTCTGGTTGACGCCCCCAACGCCGAATTCCTGGAAGAACTTTCCGCGGCCGGCCCCGTGGTTCTGCTGGACGCTCCGGGGCTGGAGGCGTATGCCCCGTCGGTCAATCTGGACGTTGCCCACGGCGCGCGGCAGCTGGCCGCGCACCTGGCCGGGGCGGGCCACCGCCGGGTGGCCTACGTGGACAGCGTCACCGGCACGGCGACGTTCGAGGTCAGACGCCGCGCCTTCCTGGCCGAGGCCGGCGCGCGCGGAATGTCAGTACCGGCTGACGGCATCATCAGTGCCACCGTCGACGTCGGTGCCGCCGCCGCCGCGTTCGCCGCCGCCTGGCCTGCGTGGCAGCAGGCCGGGGTCACCGCCGTCGTCTGTTGTACGGACACCCACGCCTACGGCGTGCTGCAGGAAGCACGGGTGGCAGGCGTGCAGATTCCGGACCAGCTGGCCATAGCCGGCTTCGATGATTTGCCGTACTCCGCGACCAGCAATCCGAGCCTGACCAGCGTGCATTTGCCGGCAACTTCCCTGGGGCTGAAGGCAGGCGGGCAGCTGCGCCGGCTTATGGAAGGCCACCGGCTGGAGGAGCCGCAGCTGACGCTGGAGAGCTCCCTGGTGGTCCGCAACTCCACGTCGGCATAACACTGAGCCGAGCATGACAACCCGCTGTCACACCCCCGCCGTAAGCTGGGGGCATGCCGAGTAACTGGGACAGCCTGGACATCAGCCTGCGTGAATCCGTGCAGGAGAACGTGGAGATCTACGAGCGCGTCCGCCCTGCCCTGAAGCTGGTCACCAAGGACGTTCTCCACATCCTCCGCGACATGTTGAAGGACACCGAGGTCACGCCGCTCTTTGTCACCGGGCGCACCAAGTCGGTGGAATCCTTCCGGGAGAAGATTTCCCGGATTGAGGAACCGCTGGAACCCGGCGGACCCCCGGTGCTGAAGTTCCCGGACCCGTTCCGCACCCTCAACGACATGGTGGGCGTGCGCGTCATCACCAAACTGCCAACCGAGAATGCCCTGGTGGCCAACATCATCAAGCGCCAGCGGCAGGTGTTCGACTGCCGCGGGGACCGGGAGAAGGACATCGGTTCCATCGAGTCCGGCACGTACGGCTATTCCAGCCGCCACCTGATCCTGCGCACCATCCAGAACGAGGCGGTGAGGGATTACCAGCGGGCCTTCAACCCGGATATTCCGGCCAACGGCAGCTATTTCTTCGAATGCCAGATCCGCACCGTTTTTGCCCACGCCTGGAGCGAGATCGAGCACGACATCCGATTCAAGGCCGAGGACCCCCGCGCCTGGACCCCGCATTTCGACCGCCAGTTCACCGCCACCGCCGCCATGCTGGAAACAGTGGAAAGCGCCTTCGCGGACCTCCATGAACGCTATGAGGAAGTCCGCAGCTACTGGGACATGGACGGTGAAGGCGCCGCGCAGCTCACGCCCAACCGGATCCGTGACGTGTGGCGCACGCTGCTGCCGCACGTGGACCGCAAAGTGGATGACGACTGGGGCTGGGCCGCCGAGCTCATGGCCGCCCACGGCCTCAACCAGACCGTCCAGCTGGCCGGCCTCCTCAGCGCCCAGCGGATCACCGAGGTCCGCAAGGCGCTGGACCACCGCTACTCCCCCGGCCCGGACCGCCTGCTGGATGACCTCCTGCTCTGGCAGTACGGCACCAAACACATTGACCTCACCGCAGAAGCGCCCGACGCCGTCCCGCACCCGCGGCGCGACAGCCTCCTGCGGCGGCTCAAACAGATCGAGCGCTACCGCCAGACCAAGTCCGAGTAGGCCACTCGCGGCGCCGCAGGATTATTGGGCGCCGCTGACATTCAACTACCCTTGACTCATGGTGGAGGCTGTTGTAAACGGACCTCCGATGCTCCCGGTTCCAGCCCAGCGGCAAGATCCGGCACCTGTTTTGCCCCTCTCTGACAAGGATTCCGCCATTTCCACGGACGCATTCTTCGCCACGCTCACCCGGATCCGCAACGTCATCCTGCCTGCGGCCGCACGGTCCTGGCTGAACACGCCGCGTGGACTGCTCACGGGCTTTATCCTGGTGCACCTGGGTTTCCTGATCTTCGCGGCGCTGCTGTCCCTGCGCGGCGAAGCGTTCAGCGACACGTTCATCTACCGCGACTGGGCCCGGGCCGGTTTCGACGAAGCGAACCTCAGCGGCGGCCCCAGCCCCTGGGTGTACCCCATCCTCGCGCTCATCCCCATGGCGCTGGCAGGGCTTGCCGGCCCCGGACCGTTTTTCTTCCTGTGGGTGCTGATGACCACCATCCTCAACGGCTGGGGTTTGGCCAAGCTCACGGACCGCGGCCGCAACCAGGATGCGATTCCGGCGGGCTGGTGGTGGCTGATCTTCACGCTGCTGATGGGCTGGCTCGGCTTCGCACGCGTGGATGGCCTCACCGCACCGATCGTCCTGGTGGCCCTGGCATACGGCGTGGGCCGGCCGTTCATCGCCTCGGTCCTGCTCGCCGCCGCCACCTGGGTGAAGGTGTGGCCGGCGGCCGTTATGCTGGCCCTCTTCGCCGTCGTCAAGAACCGCCTGCTGGTGGTGCTGGCCGGCGTGGCCACGTCAGCGGTGGTGGTGGCACTCGCCGCCACGATTGGCAGCGTGCCCAAGCTGCTGAACTTCCTGACCCAGCAGGGTGACAGGGGCATGCAGCTCGAGGCAACGTTCACCACCCCGTGGCTGTGGCTGTCCGTGCTGAACATCGGCGACTCCCGGATGTACATGAACACCGACATCAACTCCATGCAGGTGGACGGCCCCGGCACCGCCGTGATGTCAGTGCTGATGCAGCCGCTCCTCATCCTTGCCGCGCTGCTCGTGGCCGGACTGACCTTTTGGGCGCTGCACAACGGCAAGCTCAACGGCAACGGCAAGGCCGACGGCGGCGTGGACCGCACCGAGCTGCTGCTCGCCGGAGCGCTCACCCTGGCCACCGCCTTTGTGGTGTTCAACAAGGTGGGCTCACCCCAGTTCATGGTGTGGCTTGCCCCGGCCGTAGCGGTGGGCCTGGCGCACAGCTGGCGCGAATGGCGGGTCCCCGCGGCCATGCTCATCGCCATCGCCGTGGCCACATTCTTCATCTACCCCCTGTTCTACGACGCCCTCAGCCACAACAACCCCCTCATGGCCGGCGTGCTGACCATCCGCAACGTCCTCCTGGTGGTTCTGTTCCTGTGGTCGGTCCGGCGCCTGTACTCGCTGGGCAAAAAGACTTCCGCGTCCGTCCCCGCGCTCAAGGAGTCCTGAGATTTCCACGAAGTTCTTCGACCGGCTGGTCAGCGTCCGCAGCACCGTCCTGCCCGCCCGCGTGGTGGACTGGTTCGCCCGTCCCTCCAGCGTCTGGTGGGGCTTCGCAGTCATCCACCTGTATTTCCTGGGCTGGATGGCGTCGTTCTTCCTCAACGGCGATACGTTCAGCGACACCGAGCAGTACCGCCAGTGGGCCATGGACGGCTACAACCCGGACAGCCTCAACGGCAAGATCAGCCCCTGGGTGTACCCGGTGCTGGCACAGATCCCCATCTTCCTTGCGAACATTGCCGGACCCAGCCTGTACCTCCTGTGCTGGTTCCTGATCATCACAGCCCTCAACGCCGTCGGGCTTGCATTCCTGACGCGCGGGCCGCGGAAGGTGAAGGGCATCGCCCCCGCATGGTGGTGGCTGCTTTTCACCGTATTTATGGGCTACCTCAGCTTCGCCCGGGTGGAGGGCATCACCGCCCCCATCGTGCTGATTGCGCTGCTGTACGCGGCCGAACGCCCTGTGGTGGCGGGGATCCTGCTGAGCGTGGCCACCTGGCTCAAAGTTTGGCCGGCAGCGGTGCTGGTGCCGTTCGTCATTGCCAGCCGGCAGCGGCTTCAGGTGCTGGCCTCCGGCGTGGCGGTCACCGCCGTCGTGGGCCTGGGCACGTATCTGTCCGGCGGCCTGCCTCACATCATGGACTTCCTGACCAACCAGGGCGAACGTGGGATGCAGCTTGAAGCCACGTTCTCCACGCCGTGGGTGTGGCTCAGCGTGTTCAACATCGCCGGGTCCAAGATGGCGGACAACACGGCCATCAACTCCACCGAGGTCTACGGCCCGGGCGCCGACGCTGCCGCCTTCCTGATGCAGCCGCTGCTGATCCTCGCCGCCGTGGTGGCAGCTGTCCTGCTGGTCCGGGCACTGAACCGCGGTGCAGAGCGGGAGGAACTCTTCCTCGAGGGCGCGCTGATGATGACCACGGCGTTCATCGTGTTCAACAAGGTGGGGTCGCCGCAGTTCATTATCTGGCTTGCCCCGGTGATCATCGCTGGCCTCACGCACGACTGGGACCGGTGGAAGGTCCCGGCGGCCCTGCTGATGGGAATCGCGGTGACCACCTTCGTGATCTACCCGCTGTTCTACACACCGCTCATCCACGCCCACCCGGTCATGGCTGCCATCCTGACCACGCGCAACGTGCTCCTGGTGGTGCTGCTGTGGTGGTCGGTGAAGCGGACCGCCGAGCTCGGCCGGAAGTCCCAGGCGGTTCCCGAGGCGCGGACGGCCTGACCCGAGCCGCATTAGGGTAGTGCCCATGACTATGGGGGAAGACAATACAATCAGGCCGGGGCTCCGCCGTTGGCGGCCGCTGCTGGCACCGCTCCTTGCCGCAGCAGCGGTTGCCACCGGACTTGCTGCAGTCCTGGCGCCCCGGCAGGAAATCGGGTGGTTCACCTACGCGCCCCTGGCTAACCAGACCTTCACATCGGACACGATGGTCCTGATGGACAGCGGGGCACGGACCGGTTACTTGCTGATGGCAGTGGGCCCGCTGACATTGGCGTTCTGGTTGGGTTACCGCCTGGGTCTTCGGCGCAAGGCTCGTTGACTGTCAGAGCCCGATTAGTGGCGGCAAGGAACGGCACAAACCACGGGATGTACCAGGGCTGGATGATGGGCGAAAGCATCACGACGGCGGTGAACGCCAAGGCCAGCCAGCGCGCCGCCCGCGAGTAATCGCCACGGAACATCAGCAACAGCACCAACCCGATAGCCGCCCACTTCATGCCCGTCCGCAGCAGGTCCGCAATGGTGCCGCCCGGCAATCCCAGCACGTTGCCGAGGAAGTCAACCTGCTGCCCCAGGAACCTGACGGCGAATAGCCGGTGTAACCCGGCGTCGGGTCCATGATGGCCCAGACGTCAGCGCCACCTTCATTTGCCGTGAGGGGGTTCAAAGATCCCTGAGGTCACCAAGGCGCTCACCGGAAAAACGGTCACCGCAATTTCACGTCAGCTCCCTCCTTGCTGGATCGCATCTGGTCAGGTCGGCGGTCGTTCGGACTAACATTAAAAATGTTATTTTTAACGTTTAAGTTGACAGAAAAGCGTATCTGACGTTAGATAGATCACATACTCTTTAGTTTCCCATCGGCATCAGAAGCCTTCCGCAACGAAGCGGTTCGTGCCGAACCACCCAGGAGATTGCAATGGCCGCACGTTCCGTTTCCTCCACCCTTCCGTCAACTTCGCAACAGACGCCCTCCCGCAGTTGGGCAGACCGGCTCGGCATGCCCCACTTGCTGCGCTGGGGCTTTGTCGGGCTGCTGATCTTCATGATCGGCGACGGAGTCGAGTCCGGGTATCTCTCGACGTTCCTGCTGGACCGGGGGCTGGAACAGGGCCAGGTGGGGCTTCTGTTCACGGTGTACGGGGTCGCAGCCGGCGTTGCCGCCTGGGCTTCGGGCGCCCTGTCGGACCTCTGGGGTCCCCGCCGCGTCATGATCCTGGGACTCGTCCTTTGGGTGACATTCCAGCTTGTCCTTCTTACGATCGCGCTCCCGTCCTTGGACTTCACCCTGCTGCTGGTCAGCTACGGACTGCGAGGGCTGGGGTATCCGCTCTTTGCTTATGGCTTCCTGGTGTGGATCGCGGCCTGCACTCCATCAAACCGACTGGGCTCGGCAGTGGGATGGTTCTGGTTCGCGTTTACCGGCGGCCTGCCAACCCTCGGATCCTTGCTGGCAAGCGCCACTATTCCGGCGCTCGGGGCGTTCAACACACTCTGGATCGCTCTTGGGCTTGTCATTGTCGGCGGCCTCGTCGTTCTCACTACGGTCCGGGAACGCACAGGCTTTTCACGGCTGGCTCCTGAGGGCGAGAAGCCCGTTGCGACGCTGACCTCAAGCCTGACCATCCTCTGGCGCAATCCGAGAATCGGCATGGGCGCTGCTGTCCGGGCCATCAACACCGCCTCCCAGTTCGGTTTCCTGGTGTTCCTCCCTGTCTTCTTCACCAAGGAAATCGGGTTCGAACTCAGCGAGTGGCTTCAGATCCTCAGCGTGGTGTTCCTCACCAACATTTTCTTCAACCTGATCTTCGGAATCGTCGGCGACAAGTTTGGCTGGCGGCAGACGATCGCACTTTTCGGCGGCGTCGGGTGCGCCGTGACAACTCTGGCGTTCTACTACGTCCCGCTCGCTGCCGGTCCGAACCTGATCGTGGCAATGGCTGTTGGTGCCGCCTACGGCGCCACCCTGGCCGGGTTCGTCCCGCTGTCAGCCTTGATGCCGTCACTGGCACCGGAACACAAAGGCGCAGCCATGTCCGCCCTGAACTTCGGCGCCGGCATGTCGGTCTTCCTTGGCCCGCTGATCGCAACGCTGTTCCTTTCCTTGATCGGAGTCGGCGGCGTTATGTGGATTTTCGCAGGCTCTACCTGCTCAGCGCCGTGCTGACCTGGCAACTGAAGCTCCCCGCCACCTCCCGCCACGCTGTACCTAGCAACACTCACTAATTTCCGTTACACCTGAAGTGGCTGCGAGCGAACTCCTGCCGGCACATCCCGTACGGCATGCCCGGCCACGAGCACCGCAAACTCCAAAGCACACCCGCACGAGGAAGATACTTCCACCAATAGAAAGGCCCAAGCCATGGCGGTCATCGCTGTTGATGCCGGCACCACAATGATCAAGGCAGTCGGCTACGACGAAGAAGGCACAGAAGTGGTGGTCGTCCGCCAGTCGACCTCCGTCAGCCGCCCGCACCCGGGCTGGGCCGAGCAGGACATGCTCGCCGTCTGGGATGCCGTCGTCTTCAGCGTCCGCAGCGTCCAGCGCCAACTGAAGTCGGACATCGATTTCCTGGCCATCACCGCCCAAGGTGACGGATGCTGGCTCGTTGACGAGGCAGCGGAACCCACAGGGCCCGCGATCCTGTGGAACGACGGACGCGCCGCCGACATCGTGGAGGAATGGTCACGCCAGGGACTGCTCAAACAGGCATTCCAAATCAACGGATCCCAGACCTTCCCAGGTCTGCCTAACGCCATACTCACCTGGCTACAGCAGAACGACCCCGAGAGGCTCGAACGCTCCCACGTCACCCTCACCTGCGGAGGGTGGCTCTTTGCCCGGATGACTGGACAGTTCGCCATCGATGAATCAGACGGCGCTGCCCCGTTCATGGATATCCGCACCCGCCAGTACTCACCGGAACTGCTGAAGCTCTATGACATGGAGTGGGCTCTGCCCTTCCTGCCGGAGCTACTGGGAGACGACCGCCGGGTTGCCTCGCTGACACAGCACGCGGCACTGGAAATGGGTCTGCCCGCCGGCCTGCCGGTCGTCATGTCCTCGTACGACATCGCATCCACGGCAATAGGAGTCGGGGCGGTAGAACCCGGCCAGGCCTGCTGCATCCTCGGCACGACGTTGTGCACGGAAATTGTCGCCGACACTGTGAGCACGGAAGGAAAATCCGCCGGGCTGACTGTGGCCCTGGGCCTTCCCGGCAAATACCTCAATGCCTTTCCGACGCTGGCGGGCGGTGAAGTCATCCAATGGGCCTGTCAGCTATTGGATCTGGATAACCCGACAGAGCTGGCCGACCTCGCCGATACATGCCCCCCGGGGGCAGGCGGCCTGGCGTTCATACCATATCTGTCGCCGGCCGGGGAACGCGCACCCTTCTTGAACGCGCAGGCGCGGGGGTCCTTCCTGGGCCTTTCCTTCGATCACAAACGTGAACATATCGCACGCGCGGTGATGGAAGGCCTGACCTTGGTCATCCGCGACTGCCTCAGCACTTCAGGAGTCACCCCAACCGAACTCCGGGTCTGCGGCGGCGGGGCCGCCAACCCCATCTGGCTTCAGCTCATCGCCGACATCACGGGCGTTCCGGTGCAGAGGTCCACTGACACGGAAGTAGGCGCCAAGGGAGCTTTCCTCGTCGGACTGGTCGCCACCGGCGGAGCCGCCCGCGTCGAGGACGTTTCCTCCTGGTACGTCAGGATCCGGGACACCTTCACCCCGGACCCGCAGAAGGCCACTCAATACTCGGAGCTCTACGAGGACTTCCTGTCTCTCAGAACCACCGTGAGCCAGACCTGGCCGCGACTTGCGGCCATGCGGGGCCGAAGCCCGCAGACAAAGACCATAGACCCGCTGCCGGTCATCGTCCCGGAACACCCGTCCGAAGGATCCGACGACCTGACTGTTCCCGGGAAGAAGTACCCGGCCACCCTAGAAGGAACATCATGACAGCAACGAACGGCGGCGGCATCTGGGTCGGCCTGGACCTGGGAACACAGAGCGTGCGCGCCCTGGCAGTCAACGCCGACGGCGACGTCCTCGGCTCCGGCACCCAAAAGCTCACCAGCCGCCGCGACGGACATAGGCATGAGCAGGACCCGGACCAATGGTGGAAAGCCGTCTCAGCGGCGGCGTCGGAAGCACTCCAAGGCCTTGAACACCGCAACGTCCTTGGCGTCGCAGTGGACGCCACCTCCGGAACGATCCTCCTCGCCGATGCCCGGGGCAACCCTGTCACACCCGGACTCATGTATGACGACGGCCGTGCCGGCGGCGAAACCGACCGGGTGAACCAGGCAGGATCCCATGTCTGGAGCGAGCTGGGCTACCAGCGGATGCAGACTCCCTGGGCACTTCCCAAGCTGCTCTGGCTCCTCAACGATCCAGGAACGCCGACTGCCGGGACACGGTTGCTGCACCAGTCAGACTTCATCAATGAGCGCCTCACGGGCCATCCGGTCCCCACGGACCTGAGCAGCGCCCTCAAAACGGGCGCACACCTGATTGAGGAGAAATGGCCGGAAGACGTGCTGGACGCGCTGGACGTCCCTCGCCAAATGCTTCCGGGTCTCGTCCGCTCAGGCACCCGGATCGGGACCGTATCCGCCGACGCTGCCCGCGCCACCGGCATCCCGGCCGGCACCCCTGTCATCTCAGGGGCAACCGATGGATGTGCAGCACAGCTGGGCTCCGGCGCTCTGAAAGTCGGCAGCTGGAATTCCGTCCTGGGCACCACCCTGATCCTCAAAGGGGTCACCCGAAAGCTGATCCAGGACCCCCTCGGGGTGGTCTACTCCCACAAAAGCCCTGACGGTGACTGGCTGCCGGGAGGCGCCTCCAGCACCGGAGCCGGTGTGATCTCCCGTGACTTCGCCGGAAAGGACTTGAGCATCCTGGAGGCCCTGGCAAAAACACGGGAACCCGCGCCCGTCCTGACCTATCCTCTGGTGTCATCCGGGGAAAGGTTCCCGTTCGCGGCACCACAGGCCCGGGGCTTCACTCTTGGAACATCCGAAGATGAGGGCGACCGCTACGCCGCAGCCCTGCAGGGCGTGGCGTTCATCGAACGGCTCTGCTTTGACTATCTGGACCTCCTGGGTGCCCCCACCGACGGCAGCCTCGTGCTCACCGGCGGCGCCACCAAAAGCCCCTACTGGAACCAGTTACGTGCTGACGTCCTCGGCCGCCCGGTGACACTCCCCCAAAATGCAGAACCCGCCCTGGGCATGGCTGTCCTCGCCGCTTCCCCGGACCGGGAAACCGCTGACGTCGCAGCAGAAATGGTCAAGGTACGCCAGGTCATAGAGCCCCGCTCGGAGGTAGCCGGACGGTTCGACGACTCCTACATCCGCCTCATCACCGAACTGGAACAACGCGGCTGGCTGGATCCCGCCGCTGCTGAACACGCCATCAAAAGGACTAACGCATGACCAACATCATCCTGTGCCGCCACGGCGAGACCGTCTGGCACGCCGAAAACCGCTACGCCGGAATCAGCGACATCGACCTGACTCCCCGAGGCCATGATCAGGCGGCCCAGCTCGCAAACTGGGCCCAAACAGCCGGGCTCTCCGCGATCTACACTTCCACTCTGAGCCGCGCCCAGACCACGGCCGGGGCCAGCGCGAAGGCCACCGGCCTCAGCGTGCAGGTGGACCCGCGCCTGCGTGAACTGGACTTCGGTGAAGGCGAAGGCGTGACAACCGAGGAGATGGAACAGCGTTTCCCGAAGGCCCTGGCCCATTTCCGGTCTGATCCGGCGAAGCACCATCTCCCCGGCGGAGAGGACCCCTTCAAAGCCGCTGACCGATTCGTGGACTGCCTTCAGGACATCACAAAGGAGCATCCGGACGGACGGGTGCTGGTAGTAGCCCACACCACGGCAATCCGGCTCGCCCTCTGCCAGCTGATCGGCATCCCGCTGCGGGAATACCGGCGGGTCTTCCCCGCCATCCGGAACTGCTCACTCACTGAAATCAGCATCAGGGACGGCTACGTTTCCGTGCTCGAGTTCAACACCCCCGTCGCGGCCAGCATCGTGCCGGCCTCCCAGCCCCAGCCCTGATCCAGCAAGGAGATCCCCATCATGACCACCCGCATTCTCGCCGCAGGCGACCACTTCGTACTCAATGACCTGCTCACTGGCGCCGTAGCCAAGGAAGTCACCGACCGCAGCGTGTCCTTCACCGAGCTCACCCTGCCCTGGCCCGTCGTGCCCTTCGGCCGGGTCGCAGAAGTCGATGAAGCCTCCGGGACCGAAGATGAACTCATCGAAGCCCTGCAAGGGGTGGAAATCTGCGTCACGCAGATGGCCCCCCTGACCGAAAAAGTCCTGAAAGCATGCCCCGACCTCAAACTGTTCTGCATCAGCCGCGGAGGCCCCGTCAACGCAAACCTGGAAGCAGCAACCCGGCACGGTGTAGCCGTAACGTCAGCACCGGGACGGAACGCTGCAGCAACAGCCGAGCACACCCTGGGCATGATGCTGGCCGCGATGCGCCGCATCCCCCAGACCAACGCCGATCTGTCCGCCGGAACGTGGCGGGGTGACTACTACATGTACGAAAACGTCGGCCCCGAACTCGAAGGCAGCACCGTCGGCCTGGTCGGCTACGGAGCCATCGGCAGCCGCGTTGCCCGCATGCTGCAAGGCTTCGGGGCAACAGTCCTGGTGCACGACCCGTACGTCACAGAAGACGCACTGGCCGGGCAGGCCGAAAAGGTCGAGTTTGACGAATTGTTGGCCCGCTCGAATGTCGTCACCCTTCATGCCCGTGTCACGCCCGAGACAACCGGCATGATCGGAGCCGAACAGATCACCGCCCTGCAACCCGGTTCCATCATCGTCAACTGCGCACGGGGCGCCCTGCTGGACTACGACGCACTCTGCGACGCCCTCGACTCCGGCCACCTCTTCGGCGCCGCTTTTGACGTTTTCCCCGAGGAGCCCATTCCCGCAGCCTCCAGGCTGCTGACCACCCCAAACATTGTCATGACCCCGCACTTGGCCGGAGCCAGCAAAGCGACGGCGAACAAGGCGGCACAGATCGTGGCCGCAGATGTGCGGAGGTACCTGAACGGGGAACCCCTCGCCCACTGCGCCAACCCCGAAGCCCTCATGCCAGCACGCACGGCCTAGAACCGCGCTGGCACCCCGGGCACGCCGGCTCCCGTGGCTCCGGGGCCGGCATGGTCGTTTGGCCCCGTCCGCACCCCACGGCGGGATTTCGGTGCCGGATCGGAATCGTTGAGAATGCCCTCCTGCAGACCGGATTAACCTGTCTGGCTGTGCGTGGAATGCAGCGGGGCGATGTGTAAGGTGGTGTGCTCAGATACTGCTTCCCTGAACTCGGAAGAGACATCGTCAGTAAGAATGAGGTCGGTGAAATCGCTCACGGGAACGTAGTGGTGGAGCGATGTCCGCCCCGCTTTGGACCCGTCCATCATCAGCACGCGTCGTGTGCCGGCCTTCAGCATGGCCCGCTTCATGTGAACGACATCCTGCTCCTGGTGATACGTCATCTCAGATCCCATCGTTGAGGTGGACTGGAACACGACATCCACCGCGTAGGAGCTGAACGAGCCGTCGTTCGGCAGGCCAATGAAAGAGTCATGGGTGCGTGAGTACTGGCCTCCGGTCACGATCAGCCGGATGTCATCGTTCTCCCGGAACAGCTCTATCGCCTGCCTGTAGTTGGTGATGACCGTCAGGGGTCCAACATCGTTGAGCAACCGGGCAAGGGCGAACACGGTGGTGGAGTCATCCAGCATCACGGACATGCCTGGCTCGACCATCTCCAGGGCCTTGCGCGCAAGCGCCGTCTTGGCCTGCGGCTGGATCTGCATCCGGATCTCAGAGCTCGCCTCAAAGACAGTGGAGGGCAGTGCCGACACTCCGCCGTGGACTTTGCGCAGGATTCCCCGGGTTGCCAGATCATCGATGTCGCGGTGGATGGTCATCAGACTGACGTTGGTGAGGGTCGCAAGATCGGCGGCACTGGAAAACCCTGCGCCCACAACATGTTCGATGATCCGCCGCTGCCGGGTGATGCGCGGCTTTTTGAGTCCGGGGTTGTCGTTCATCATGCTCACTTTCGTCGCTGCGCGCGGGTTTCCACCACTGCGTGGACCCTTACGGCAGGCCTGTGCTCAGGATATGCCCCGCACAAGCCATGAAACAATTTATCAAACCTCGTGACCTATTTCACATTTTTTCTGTTATTCTCGACATACAAGTTGAGGTCATGGGGGACCCGACTCGCTTGGCTCACCTCACGAAAGAGAACTCAATGAAGAACTTCTACGCGCGAATCATGACGGCAGCCGCCACGGCTGCCATTCTCGGCCTCGCCGTCACCGGCTGCGGTTCCCAGGGCACTGCAGGAGCCGGCACGGGCGACGCCTCGGCCGCCAAAATAGCGTTTCTGATGCCGGATATCGCCTCAACCCGGTATGAACTGTTCGACAAGCCCCTGTTTGAGGCAAAGATCAAGGAGCTTTGCGGAGGATGCACCGTGGTGTACTCAAACGCCAACGCCAGCGCGGCAAAGCAGCAGGAACAGGCCAACTCCGCACTCGCCCAGGGCGTAAAGGCCATTGTGATTGACCCGGTCGACTCCGCAGCTGCCGCGACGATCGTCAACTCAGCCAAGGCGCAGAACGTGCCGATCATCGCCTACGACCGCCCGATCCCTGATGCCCCCGCCGATTACTACGTTTCCTTCGACAACGAAAAAATCGGTTCGATGATCGCCCAGTCCCTGGTCGACCACCTCAAGGCGAGCAATGTCCAGGGAGGACTGCTGCAGGTCAACGGTTCCCCTACTGACGCAGCCGCCGGGCTGATCAAGAAGGGCATCCACTCCGCAGTTGACCCGAGCGGGTTCAAGCTCCTCGCCGAGTTTGACACCCCGGGCTGGGAACCGACCAAGGCCCAGGACTGGGTCAGCGGCCAGATCACCCAGTTCTCCGGGAAAATCGCAGGAGTTGTCGCGGCAAACGACGGCACGGCCGGCGGCGCCATCGCGGCGTTCAAAGCTGCCGGAACCGAAGTGCCCCCCGTAACAGGCAATGACGCCGAGCTCGCCGCCGCCCAGCGCATCGTGGCCGGGGACCAGTACAACACCATCTCCAAGCCAATCAAGACCGTGGCTGAAGCAGCCGCACAGATTGCCTACTCATTTGCCAAGGGCGAGAAGCCTGCAGGCAAAACCACCTTGTTCAACACCCCTTCGGAACTCTTCGTCCCGACAGTGGTCACCGCGGAAAACCTCAAAGAGTCGCTGGTGGACACCGGAATCGTGAAGGCGTCCGAGCTCTGCACCTCCGCCTACGCGGCAGCCTGTGCCAAGGCCGGCATCAAGTAGAGCCGGCATCAAGGCAAGGAGGTTCCGGTGTCCCGGTCCGGACACCGGAACCTCCAACCCCACCATCACTAGCCCCAGAAACAACAGGGAAAAAACATGCCATCAGAACCCATCGCCGCAGCAGGAAGCCCCCAACTGCTGTCACTGCGCGGCATAAACAAGTCCTTCGGTGCCGTCGCCGCGCTCATGGACATTGAGCTGGACGTAGCCGAAGGCGAAGTTGTCGCTGTCGTCGGTGACAACGGCGCCGGCAAATCGACGCTGGTAAAGGTACTCTCGGGGGTACATTCAACCGACTCCGGCACCATCGCCTTTGAAGGCCGGGAAGTAACGATTTCCAGTCCAGCGGCCGCCCAGCACCTCGGCATCGCCACCGTCTTCCAGGACCTGGCGCTCTGCGACAACCTCACAGTCGTCGACAACCTCTTCCTTGGCCGGGAAATATCACCGCTCCGGCTGAACGAAGTGGACATGGAAGTCCGTTCATGGGAGCTGCTGAGGCAGCTCTCGGCAAAGATCCCCTCTGTCCGGACACCCATTGCAGCGCTGTCCGGCGGCCAGCGGCAGACCGTCGCCATCGCCCGGTCCCTGCTCGGAGAGCCCAAAATCGTCATCCTCGATGAGCCGACCGCAGCGCTCGGCGTCGCCCAGACCGCCGAAGTACTCAACCTCGTTGAAAGACTGCGCGAACGCGGCCACGGCGTCATCATGATCAGCCACAATATGGCGGACGTGAAGGCAGTCGCGGACCGGGTGGTTGTACTGCGCCTTGGCCGCAACAACGGAGACTTCCGGGTCCGCGACGTCTCAACCGAGGACATCATCGCCGCCATTACCGGAGCAACGGACAACGTCGTCTCACGACGGTCCGCAGCACGCGGCACCGGCCAGGGACCGACCCAGGAGACCGACGCATCATGAAAAACAAGACACAAACCGCTCCCGCCTCCCTCGCCATGGACTTGCAGGACGAACGGCTGCAGGACCGGACAGGACTCAAAGGCCAGTTCCAGGCATTCCTGGACCGAACCCGCTCCGGCGACCTCGGTGTCCTGCCCGTCATCGGCGGACTGATCGTGATCTGGGCAGTCCTCCAGGCCCTGAACCCGATCTTTCTTTCCCCCGCAAACCTGGTCAACCTCACCATGGAAAGCTCAGCCGTAGGGATCATCGCCCTCGGCATCGTCTCCGTCCTCCTGGTAGCCCAAATCGACCTTTCGGTCGGCTCCGTCAGCGGACTGGCCGCTGCTGTCGTCGCAGTCACTTCGGTCAACATGGGCTGGCCCGTCTGGCTGGTTATCCTGACCACAGTTGCCCTCGGAGCAGCCATCGGCTGGATCTACGGACAGATCTTCAACCGGTTCGGCGTTCCCAGCTTCGTCATCACCCTCGCCGGGCTACTCGGATTCCTGGGACTGCAGCTCTACATCCTGGGCGCCAAGGGATCCATCAACCTGCCGTTCGACTCACCCCTGGTGTACTTCGCCCAACTGGCCTTCGTGCCCATCTGGCTGTCCTACGTACTGGTAGCAGGCGCAGCAGCGGCCCTGTTCGCCACCGACTACTTCCACTCACGTGCCCGCAGAAACGCCGGACTGTCCGCCATGTCCATGCAGAACATCGCCCTGCGCGCCATTCTCCTGCTGGTACTCCTCGGAGTAGCTGTCTTTTACCTGAACCAAAGCCGCGGAGTCGGCTGGATGTTCATCTTCTTCATCGCACTGACCTTGATCCTTAATTACCTACTCAAGCGAACCAAATGGGGCCGCTCCGTCTACGCCGTCGGCGGCAATCCGGAAGCAGCCCGCCGCGCCGGCATAAACGTCAAAGCCATTTACACATCCGTTTTCATCACCTGCTCAACCCTCGCAGCGGTAGGAGGACTCCTTGGAGCCGCCCGCCTCGCAGCCGCCAACCAGGGAAGCGGCACCGGCGACGTAAACCTGAACGCAATCGCTGCGGCTGTCATCGGCGGAACGAGCTTGTTCGGGGGCCGTGGCAGCGCCTTCGCCGCCATCTTGGGGATCATCGTCATCCAGTCAATCTCCAGCGGCCTCACCCTGCTGAATCTCGACTCGTCATTCCGTTTCATGGTCACAGGTGTGGTGCTGCTCCTGGCAGTAACCCTCGACTCAGTCTCCCGCCGGTCCCGATCCTCACACGGCAGGGCCTGAGCAAACCGCCGAGTTCCTGCCCAAGGGCTCCTGCCGCAAGAATGGCAGGAGCCCTTGGTGATGGCGGGTCCGGAAGCCCTCGAGTTAGTAGTGTCGGTCTGTCAGCTACCTTTTGGCAGTCATGCGGCGGGATCTCGCCTCAGCGGGCGCTGCGGCGCTGGTCCAGGACCCAGCGCCAGCCACGCCGGGCCCAGTCCGAGGGTTTGCCCTCGATCAGCAGCTTCCGCGTGTGGATGTCCAGGACCAGCAGGTAGAACGTGAACAGCAGCGCCGTCACGAACGCCAAAGACGACGCGTCCACGGTCAGCTTCACAAAGGACCAGACCGAAAGCTGGTCCTGCGCGCCGAACACCACAAAGAACGTCACGCCCACGTAGAGGCACCGGATCTGCCAGTCGTTCCGGATGCCGGTGGCGGCAAGGAACGGCACAAACCACAGGATGTACCAGGGCTGGATGATGGGCGAGAGCATCACGACGGCGGCGAACGCCAGGGCCAGCCGGCGCACCGCCCGCGAGTAGTCGCCGCGGAACATCAGCAGCAGGACCAGGCCGATGGCCGCCCACTTCATGCCGGTCCGCAGCAGATCCGCGATGGTGCCGCCGGGCAGTCCCAGCCCGTTGCCGAGGAACTCAACCTGCTGCCCCAGGAAACCTGACGGCGAATAGCCGGTGTAACCCGGCGTCGGGTCCATGATGGCCCACACCCAGCCCAACCCGAGGTTGTACGGGATCCCGCTGACGGCCAGCACGGCGAAACTGATTCCCGCCGTCGCGCCCCAAATGAGGAACCTCCGCGTCCACGAGGCGGCCGGCCCCGCCCACATGACGCCGATGAACGGGAGAAGCAGCACGGTGATCGGCTTGATCCCAATGGAGGCGGTGACCAGCAGGATTCCGGCCAGGTAGCGCTTCGTCGCGGCAAAGTAGACACCGGCGACGGCGAGGCCCACCATGAGCGCGTCGTTGTGGGCGCTGGCCACGAAACTGATCAGGAACAGCGGGTTGGCCACCGCGATCCAGAGTGCCCGCGCGCCGTTGATGCCGTGCAGTTCGGCCAGCTTGGGCACGTAAATGACGCAGAGCAGAACCCCGACGCCCGCGAGCAGGCGGAACATCAGCACGGACGCGTCGGGCTGTGCCCCTGTCAGCCCCACCACGCCGCGGGCGAGCCACAGGAAGTAGGGCCCGTACGGCGTCCTGTTCTCGGCCCAGGCCGGGTCCGCGCCGAGGGCGAACCAGTTATTCAGCGTGGAGATGCCCACGTTGTAGGGGTTCTGCCCTTCCATGACCAGGCGGCCCTGGCCCGTATAGGCGTAGACATCGCGGGAGAAGATCGGGACGGCCAGCAGGAGCGGCAGGGACCAGGCGGAGATGGCTATGACCACCGACCGCAGGGAATGTTCGCCCCAGTCCCCCAGCCGCTGGCCGAGCCGGAGCCAGGAGCGCATGAGGAGCATGGCACCCACCGTCAGGAGCACGGTGGACAGCGTCACGCCCCAGCCCTCGGTCCGCAGGGCGATGACCACCGGCTGGCGGATCATCGGTGAGCCGTTGGCGATCCAGCCAGTTCCAATCGAACCCACAAACATCATCAGGGCGCCCAGGAACCCCTGCCAGGTGGCGATGTACACCCGCCGCTTCGTGGGGGGAGCTACGGCGGGCGCAGCAGACTTCGGGAGCTCCGCGCCGGCCGCTGTCTTTTTCGACGGACCGGGGACGCTCTCCGAAGTGCTGATGTGTGAACCGCCTGCCGTCATGTCTTGTTGGTCCCCTACTTACGTTACGGCGCTGGCTGGACTAGCTATAGGCCGGTCTACAACCCAGTCATTTTAGCAGTTGGCTTAGCGCGTGCCCCAGACTGGTAGGGGCGGACGTGCCCCCTATTTCGCAATGAGGCGTCGCGACGCCCCCTCCCCGCCTAAGAATGAAGCCACCACTGCCGGCTTCACCAGCACGATTGGACCCAGCCATGGCCGCACGAAGCGTCCCCGATGCCCGGACCGGCACGCCCCAGCAGCTCCAATCAGTCCGCGCCACCCTTCGCTCGCCGCGGCGGCTGAAGACCGAGGCGCTGGCAGGCCTGGTGGTGGCACTCGCGCTGATCCCGGAGGCGATCGCCTTCTCGGTGATCGCGGGCGTGGATCCGCGGATCGGTCTGTTCGCCTCGTTCACCATGGCGGTCACTATCTCCTTTGTGGGCGGCCGGCCCGCCATGATTTCCGCCGCCACCGGCGCCGTCGCCCTGGTCATCGCCCCGCTGATGCGCAGCCACGGCCTGGACCACCTGATCGCGGCGGTGATCCTGGCCGGCGTCTTCCAGATCCTGCTGGCGGTCCTCGGCGTCACCCGGTTGATGCGGTTCATCCCGCGTTCGGTGATGGTGGGCTTTGTCAACGCGCTGGCCATCCTGGTGTTTATGGCCCAGATTCCCGAACTGATCGGCGTGCCGTGGATGGTCTATCCGCTGGTCGCGGTGGGACTGGCCATCGTGGTGGGACTGCCAAGAATTACGACGGCGGTGCCCTCACCGTTGGTGGCCATCGTGGTGCTCACCCTGTTTGCAGTGCTGGCCGGCGTGGACGTCCCCACCGTCCAGGACAAGGGCCAGCTCCCCGAAAGCCTGCCGTCCCTGTTCCTGCCCAACGTCCCGCTGACATGGGAGACGTTCCAGGTCCTCGCGCCGTTCTCGCTGTCCATGGCTTTGGTGGGGCTGCTCGAATCGCTGATGACCGCCAAGCTGGTGGACGACATTACGGACACCCGCTCCAACAAGACCCGCGAGTCCTGGGGCCAGGGCGTAGCGAACATTGTCACCGGCTTCTTCGGCGGCATGGGCGGCTGCGCCGTGATCGGCCAGACCATGATCAACGTCAAGGGATCCGGAGCACGGAGCCGGGTATCCACGTTCCTGGCCGGCGTTTTCCTGCTGGTTCTTGTGGTGGTCCTCGGCGATGTGGTGGGCCTGATCCCCATGGCAGCCCTGGTCGCCGTGATGATCTTCGTTTCCGCCATCACCTTCGACTGGCACTCCATCGCCCCGCGGACCCTGCGCCGGATGCCCAAGTCGGAGACCGCCGTCATGCTGATCACCGTCGCAGTGGTGTCAGCCACCCACAACCTGGCCATCGGCGTCGGGGCCGGCGTGCTGGCGGCCATGGCCCTGTTCGCCCGGCGGGTGGCGCACTTCGTCACGGTGGAACGGACCGTCGTCGAACTTAACGGCGAGAACGTGGCCACGTACACCGTGGACGGCGAGCTGTTTTTTGCCTCGTCCAACGACCTGTACACGCAGTTCGAGTACGCCCTGGACGCCGAGCCGGACATCAGCCGGGTGATTGTGGACCTGCACGCTTCGCATCTTTGGGATGCGTCAACCATCGCGGTGCTGGACGCCGTGACCGAGAAGTACCGCCGGCACGGGCGGGCAGTGGAGCTGATCGGACTGAATGCTGCCAGCGTCGTCATGCGGGAGCGGCTGGCGGGAAAGCTTAACTCGGACAGTTAAAGCGTGTCTCCTTACTCGCGACTCCATATGAACTCACAAAACTCATATAAACTCACAGCGCGCGAGGAAACTCGAGTACGGGCTTCGCCTGGGATCCGGCGCTCCAGGCCTGTTGACCATCTTCACCGGCGCCCGGGGAATCGGTAAGACCGTCATGATCGGCGCCGCCCACGACATCGCCCGCGAAAAGGGCTGGGCAGTGATTGCCGAGACAGCCACCGCAGGCTTCATGGGCGCATCGGAGAGTCCATGCGCCGTCTCGCCGAAGAGCTCGGCGCCGGCCCGGCGAACCGACGGATCACAGCGATCGCCGCCGCAGGCTTCAGTATCACCACCCAACTGCCACCCGAACGCCAGGTCGCGTGGCGGACACTGGGTGAGGACCTCCTCAGACTCTTGGATGAACGCGGCAATGGGCTCGTCATCACGGTGGACGAGATTCATGCTGCCGACCGCAGCGAGCTTGCCCAACTGGCCGCCAGTGTCCAGCACTTCATCCAGGACCGGCTGCCTATTGGCCTGGTCTTCGCCGGGCTGCCCGCTGCCGTGTCCGACCTGCTCAACGAAGGGGTGGCGACATTCCTTCGCCGGGCCGACAAGATCGATCTCCACGCCGCAGCCGTCCGGGAAGTGGAGGAGTCCTTCGCCGGCACCTTCGCAGCCTTTAAAGTCTCCCCCGACCTCGTACGCCAGGCAGCAGAAGCCACCGGAGGCTACCCGTTCCTCGTCCAACTCGTCGGATACTTCCTCTGGAAGGAGGCGGAAAACAACCATGGAAACCTCACTCCCGAAACAGTCGTACGCGCCATCGAGGCAGCAAACCGTCACAACTCACGCACCGTCATCGAAGCAGCCCTCGCCACTGCCTCCCCCAAAGACCTGGACTTCCTTCATGCAATTGGCAGAGGACGACGGACCTACTGTTGCCGGAGACATCGGCCGGCGCATCGGAGCCAGGACAAATCTCGTGGCAAACTACCGCTCGAGACTGCTGGCAGCCGGCCTCATAGAATCCACCGCCCACGGAAAGGTTGACTTCGCAATCCCTGGCCTCCGCCAACGCCTTCGGACACAACCCAGATCCTGACGCCGGGCTGCGCCCGGCAACCTGCGCACGATTCCTCCAGGGCTCAGCTGATGCGGTTGCTGTGAACGGTGTGGTTCCGACCCAATGACTTGGCCGCATAGAGAGCCCCGTCGGCGGAGGCGATGAGGTCCTCCAGGTCGGAGGTCCCGGCGTCGTACAGTGCCACACCGTAACTGACGGTGGGCATCTCCAGCCCGTCGGCAGTGGGGACCTCAGCCAGGCGCCGGCTGACCTCCCCCGCTGTTTTTTGCGCCCGGTCGGCGGAGGCGCCCGGGATGAGGAGGATGAACTCTTCCCCGCCGTACCTGCCCACAAGATCCGTTGACCTGACGGTGTCCCGGCACGCGCCAGCGAAGGCCTGCAGCGCGAGGTCGCCGGCGGCATGGCCGTGGGTGTCGTTGACTGCCTTGAAGTGGTCCAGGTCAGCGAGGATCAGGGCGCCCGTTCCCTGGGTGACGGCTCTGTCATTCAACAGCTCCGCGGCCAGGTCCAGGAAAGCTTTGCGGTTGAGCAGCCCCGTGAGATCGTCCCGGGTGGCCACCATCCGCAGGGCACGGGTCTGCTGTTCGGTGCTCAAGGCGGCCATGCTGAAGGACACCACCACCAGCAGCACCATGGTCACCAACGTGGTCACTGCGGACCCGAAATACGTGACGAACGTGGGTCCGTTCGGGCCCTCCAGGAGGAAGTACACCAGCCGGCCGAAATAAAACGCGGACAACCCGGCCGCCGCGGCAGCCATGGGGACCCGGACGCGCGAATATCCCGGCTCCAGCCGCCAGAGTTCCCGGGAAGCAAGCCCCACCGTCAGGCACATCGCGGCGAGAAAGACCGGGCCGCCGGACCAGGTGTTGGTGCCGGGATGGTCGACGGCGGATGCCACCAGCGTGACCACCGGCAGCCCGGTGAAGATCCAACGGAGCGGCCGCAGGTCCCGGAGCGAGCGTGCGCCGGCCCAGACGGCTACACCGCCGAGGACCAGCAGGACGTTGCCCAGAGTGTTGGCCCACCACTGGTGTGGGGTTCCGTTGAGCAGGAAAGCGGCGGATCCCGACAGGAAGAACACCAGAGCGAGGCACCACCAGCCGCTGTACGGCGAGCGTGTGTAGCGGTAGGCCGAAAAGTAGAACAGCAGCACCAGGACCAAAGACATCAGGCCGAACGCGACCCGCAGCGTCGCTGTATCCAAGACCATTTCAGAAGTTCCCCCGGCTGCCGAGTGATGCAAATCTCAGTATTGCACCGCCGCCGGACATTTTCGTCTCATAACCGGATGATCCGTCGTTGCGTGGCCAGGGCGATGGCCGAGGTCCGGTTGTCCACGCCGAGCTTGCCGTAGATGTGCACCACGTGGGTTTTGACTGTGGCCTCGGAAATGAAGAGCCGCCTGGCGATGGCGCGATTGGTCAGGCCAGTGGCCAGCAGTTCAAGCAGCTGGACCTCGCGCGTTGTGAGGGCGGTTTCCGGGCTGCTGATCCGCGACATCAGCAGTGCCGCGACCTTGGGTGCCAGCGCCGTCTGGCCAGCCGCCGCCGACAGTACCGCCTGGCGGATCTGTTCCGGCGGGGCGTCCTTGAGCATGTAGCCGCTGGCGCCTGCCTCCACGGCGGCCAGGATGTCCGCCTCGGTGTCGTAAGTGGTCAGGATCAGGACCGGCGGTGGGGAGTCCAGCTGCCGGATCGCGGCGGTGGCGGTAACACCATCCATGCCAGCGCCCATCTGAATATCCATCAGCACCACATCCACGCGCTCCCCCGGGGTCCGCAGCCGCGCGAGTTCGCGCAACGCCGCGTCCCCGTCGGCGGCCTCGGCAGCCACGCTGAAGTCCTCGAATTCAGTGAGCATGGCGCGCAGGCCCGCGCGGACCACGGGTGGTCATCCACCAGGAGAATACGGAGCTCGCCCATCAGCCCCGCGCCCCTTCCGGGCCAGGCAGTTCGGGGCTTACCGGCGGCCGACCAGTTAGCGGCCCTCCAGGCAGGGCCTGCCCCGGTAGCTCCGCTGCGGAGAGCGGCAGACGGATGGCCACGACGGTCCCCTCGCCGGGCGCTGTCTCCACGTCCAGGGAGCCGTTCAGCCCGGCCACCCGGGCAGCCAGCGAGCGCAGCCCAAAGCCGCTGCCGTCCGCCCGGCCGGCCACCCCGGGACCCGTCGCTTCGGGCACAAAGCCCGTGCCGTCGTCGTACACGTCCAGGGTGACCTCGTCCCCGAGGAACGCGAGGGTGACGACGGCGGTGCTCGCCTTGGCGTGGAGCCTGACGTTGGCCAGGCTAGCCTGGGCGGCCCGGAGCAGGGTGACGCTGTACTGCGGCGGCAGCTCCGCCGGGTCGCCCACCAGCTCGAAGCGGCAGCGGAGTCCGTCGCCGCGCGCGGCGGCCAGGGTTTCGGTCTCGCCGCAGAGCCGCTGCAGGCTTTCCGGGAGGGATGACTCGTGGAGCTGGGGCGAGGTGAGCCCGCGGACAAAGGTGCGGGCCTCCGCAAGGTTTTCCGACGCCGTCTGCTGCACGAGTGCGAACCGCTCGGCGGCGGTGGCAAGATCGCCTCCGGCCAGGGACTTCTCTGCCGCCCGCGCCACCAGGACGATGCTGGACAGGCCCTGCGCGAGGGTGTCATGGATTTCGCGGGCCAGTCGCTCCCGCTCAGCCAGAACTCCTGCCTCGTGCTGGGTTTTGGCAAGTTCTGCGCGGGTGCGCCGGAGTTCGTCCGCGGCCAGCCGCTGCGCCTCGCTCTCCTGGTAGAGGGCCCGGTAAGCCAGGCCGGTGACCACAGCGAAGACGGCACCCAGCCCCGGTCCCAGGCCCATGGGCAGGGTGGGCGACGGCAGGCCGCTGGCCACCCACTGCGAGGCAACCACGGCGGCCGTCATTGCGGCGATGGTGAACAGCGCAATCCGGCGCGGGAGCACATGCAGGTGGAGGAAGAAGAGCGGAAAGGCGACCCAGGAGAACTCGGCGCTTCCCGCCAGGAGGACGCCCCACAGCACCGTGACAAGGCCCAGCCACGGGGCGGCGTAGGGGTGCGGGTTGAAGCTGGAACGGCCGGCGGCGAAGCGCTTTTCCAGGACGGTGCCGGCGAGATAGGCGGCGGCCAGGGCAAGGGCGAGTGCGGACCAGGCGATGCGCTGGCCGGCCGCTGTCCCTGCTGGGGTTTCGGGCTGAGTGACTCCGGTGGCGCCGTCCACGCCGTCCGCACCCGCCGCCAAGTGGAGCCGCAGGATGGCGACCAGCAGCAGCACGGCAAAACTGACATGAAGCGTCACCCGCAGGAACCGCAGGATGGCAGCCCCCGACGGGGTGGTCTGTGGTTGCGCGGCAGGCATTTCATCAGCTTATGTGCCGCCGAGGCGTGCGGATCAACCAAAAGGTTGATCGCCCGGTCAGCCCTTTGTCCTGCCCGGCTCAACCATGTCCCCGATGTGGGTTGGGCCGATGCGCCGGAGAGTGGATTCAGAAGGAATCCACCCCGACTGAAGGAAGTACAACGTGTTTCTCGCTATTCGCGATATCCGGTTCGCCAAAGGACGGTTCGCCCTGATGGGCGGCGTGGTGGCCCTGGTGACGCTGCTGCTGGTGCTGCTCTCCGGACTCACCGCAGGCCTGGGCGACCAGTCCACATCGGCCGTCGGGAAGCTCGGTGCCGGGTCCGGGTCCGGTACTGAGGCCAGGCCGGTGGACAGCATAGTTTTTGGCGCACCCGGCACCAACCAGCCCACGGCGTCCTTCACTGAAAGCGAAGTGACGGCCGCACAGGTGGACAGCTGGAGGCACGTCGCGGGGGTGGCCCGGGCCGAGGCCCTGGGCATCACCCAGTCCCGGCTCCAAGGCGGCGATGGCGGCACCACTAACGTAGCGGTGTTCGGCGTTGCCGCGGATGGGCTGCTGGCGCCGTCGCCGGTCCGGGCAGGGTCGGTGGTGGTCGGCACCACCGTCGCCGCGGATCTCTCGCTCGAGGTCGGAGACACGGCCACGGTAGGTGGCGCCGAGTTGACCGTCACCGCCGTCGTCGATGACCAGTGGTATTCGCACACCGGCGTGGTGTGGACGGCGCTGCCCACCTGGGCCGAGGTGGCGCACCTGACGCCGGCCGCGGGCAGCGCGCCGGGGAGCATGCCGGTGGCGACCGTCGTCGCCGTCACCTACCAGTACGGGGCGGTGGTGAACGAGACGGCTGCTAACGCGATGGCGCGCACGGTCAGCACCAGCCGCACCGGTTCGTTCCAGGCGCTGGGTTCCTTCAAGAGCGAAAACGGATCGCTGATGCTGATGCAGGCGTTCCTCTACGGGATTTCGGCGCTGGTAATCGTGGCGTTCCTGACGGTCTGGACGGTGCAGCGCACCCGCGATATCGCCGTCCTCAAGGCCATGGGCGCGTCAGGCGGCTACGTGTTGCGCGATGCCATGACCCAGGCCGCCATTGTGCTCTTGGTCGGCGCTGGCCTGGGTGGGGCAATCGGAGTTGCGTGCGGGTTCGCCGCAGCCCAGGCCGCGCCCTTCCTGGTCACGCCGGCCACCACGCTGCTGCCCGTGCTGGGAATTGTGGCCTTGGGCCTGGCGGGCGCCGCGCTGGCAGTCCGCCGGGTGACCACCGTCGATCCGCTGATCGCCCTCGGCGGCAACTAGCTCCTGTCCTTCACCCCTCCCGAAAGGTAGTTCCCATGTCTGTCACACCTGTACTAATCCCCACACCAACTGCCGGCTCCACCCTCGCCCACCCGCTGACCCTCACCAACGTCACCCTCGAATACCCGGACGGAGGCGGAACCATCAAGGCCCTGGACAGCGTCAGCCTCCAGGTCGCAGCGGGCAGGATGGTCTCGCTCGTGGGCCCGTCCGGCTCGGGCAAATCCAGCCTCCTGGCCGTCGCCGCCACCCTGGTCCGGCCCAGCAGCGGCGACGTGGTGATTGACGGGACCAAGACGGCGGGCCTGCAGGAGAAGGAACTGACCGCGCTGCGCCGGGAGAAGGTGGGCATCATCTTCCAGCAGCCCAACCTCCTGGCGTCCCTGACCGCCGTCGAGCAGCTGATAATTGGCCACCACCTGCGCGGCAAGCCGCTGAAGGCCGCGCGTTCGCGCGCCGTGGAACTCCTGGATCTGGTGGGGCTGGCTGCGTCCGCGGACAAGCGTCCGCACCAGCTCTCGGGCGGCCAGCGGCAGCGGGTGAACATTGCCCGGGCCCTGATGGGCAGTCCGAAAGTGCTGCTGGTGGACGAGCCGACGGCGGCGCTGGACCACGCGCGCAGCGCGTCGATCGTGGGGCTGCTGCGCCGGGTCACCGACGAGTTCCAGGTGGCCACGGTGATGGTCACGCACGACACGGAGTTCGTTCCGCTGACCGACGCCGTCGCCGTGATGCGCGACGGCGGCCTGACCGCCCCGGTCTTACCGGGCGGCTTCCTTACATAACTCCAGTTGCTCTCGGACGGGGCTATCCAAGCAACGGCCTACTCAAACGGGTTGTTTTAACCATCCCGAATTAGCGTTTCCCCTACCCGCAAATGAACGGACGATGGATGCTAGGCCCACCTCTGGAGGAGCAGTGAAGGTATGAGGGAGTTTTTTTGGACATCCGGTCAGGATCTCATCGGGCCAAAACAGCAAGGCGGCACCTGGGCAAGGAGCCGTCACATCCCTGCAGCCCCTGGAGCATCCCAGGAGCTGAAGCTCAATCAGACCCGACGCATTTTGGAAAGGCAGCCCGATGCTACAGACCTCAGATTCTAGTCTTAACACGTGGATGGTCCGGGAGGCTCTCGCCGAGGCCATGATTCCGGTGATCGGCCGGCTGTACCGCGATAACAACGTGGTGACCAGCATTCATGGCCGGAGCCTGGTCAACAAGTCCACCATGAACATCCTCAAGGCACACCGTTTCGCGCGCCGGGTTGATAAGGACGAATTGCTCCTGGAGGAGACTGCCCCGCTGCTGAACACCTTGGCGCAGCTGGAGCTCGGCCCGGCCGCGATCGACATCGCCCTCCTGAACCAAAAATTTAAGGAAAAGGGGAACGGTGCCACCCTCGAGGACTTCCTCCGCACGGAACTCGCCGGCATTGTGGGCAGGCGCGGCGCTGATGACCGCAGCAGCACCGACGTCGTGCTCTACGGCTTTGGCCGGATCGGCCGGCTCCTGGCCCGCCTCCTGATCGAAAAGGCCGGTGGCGGGCACGGCCTGCGGCTGCGTGCCATCGTGGTGCGCAAGGGTTCGGACAACGACCTCACCAAGCGCGCCAGCCTTCTGCGCCGAGACTCGGTCCACGGTCCGTTCCAGGGCACTATCCGGATCAACGAGGCTGCCAACACCATCACCGCGAACGGCGTCCAGATCCAGGTCATCTACTCGGACAATCCCGCCACCATCGACTACACCGCCTACGGCATCCACAACGCCCTGCTGGTGGACAACACCGGCNCGCAGCACCTGCAGAGCAAGGGCGTTGCCCGCGTTCTCCTCACGGCACCGGGCAAGGGCGAACTCAAAAACATTGTGCACGGCATCAACCACCGCACCATCGAGGACACGGACCAGATCGTGTCCGCAGCGTCCTGCACCACCAACGCCATCACGCCGGTCCTGAAGGCCATCAACGACAAGTTCGGTGTAATCCACGGCCACGTGGAGACCGTCCACTCCTTCACCAACGACCAGAACCTGATCGACAACTTCCACAACGGCGACCGCCGCGGCCGCTCCGCCGCGCTGAACATGGTGATCACCGAAACCGGCGCCGCCAAAGCCGTAGCCAAGGCCCTGCCCGAGCTGCTCGGAAAGCTCACAGGCAGCTCCATCCGCGTCCCCACCCCTGACGTCTCCCTGGCCATCCTGAACCTCAGCCTCGAAAACGGCACCACCAAGGACGAGATCAATAACTACCTCCGCGAGATGTCGCTGCACTCGGACCTGCGCAGGCAGATCGATTACATCGATTCGCCCGAAGTGGTTTCCACGGACTTCGTGGGCTCGCGCCGCGCCGGCATCGTCGACGGACTCTCAACCATCTCCAACGGCAAGAACCTGGTCCTCTACGTCTGGTACGACAACGAGTTCGGCTACAGCTGCCAGGTAGTCCGGGTCATGGAAGAGATGGCCGGCGTGAACCGGCCGGTCTTCCACGCCACGGATGTCGTTGAGGAGGCCATGTCGGTGCTTGCCGCCGTGGGATAGATCAACCGCTGCTCAATCGAGCCGCGGCCATCACCGCCAGCCCGCCGGAGACGTTACGGGCGGGTGGAAGAAGAAAGGTAGATCCAGATGAGCATTACTTTCCAGCCCAGCGAACTTTTTGAAGAGGACCTGGAAAAGTCCTGGCTTGGCCCGCCCTTTGCCGACGTGCTGAGCGACGACATTGCAGTGAGGATGTCCGTTCCCTTCACCAGCGATGACTCGCGCATCGTCTCCGGAGTCTGGGAAGCCGCACCAGGCCTCTCCCGGTGGGAGTTCCTGGAGCGCGGTGAGGTGATTAACGTCCTTGAAGGCCGGATGGTGGTCACTGAGGACGGCCGTGATCCCGTCACCCTGGAGGCCGGGACTGCCGCCGTCTTCCCCATCGGGTGGCAGGGAACCTGGGATATCCAAGAACGGATCAGAAAGTTCTTTGTCATCTTCGCGGCCTGACCGCGGGAAATCTGCCGATTCAGACCCGGGGGTACACCCCGGGCCTGAGTCGTGGCAGCGTGGCGCCCTGCCTGTAAACCCTTTCTTATGATTTGAGCCGAAACATGAAAATTGGAATTCTCACCAGCGGCGGCGACTGCCCCGGATTAAACGCCGTTATCCGCGGCGCCGTGTTGAAGGGCATTGCCATCCACGGTCACGAATTTGTGGGTTTCCTTGACGGTTGGCGGGGTGTTGTGGAGGGGGACATCATCGATATTCCACGCATCATGGTCCGTGGTATCGCCAAGCAGGGTGGCACCATTCTGGGCACCTCCCGCACCAACCCCTTCGAAAACGGCGGCGGCCCTGAGGTCATCAGGGCGCATATGGACCGTTTGGGCATCGACGCGATCATCGCGATCGGCGGTGAGGGAACGTTGGCTGCGGCCAAACGCCTGACCGACGCCGGGTTGAAGATCGTGGGCGTCCCGAAGACTGTGGACAACGACCTTGACGCCACGGACTACACCTTCGGCTTCGACACCGCGGTGCAGATCGCCACGGAAGCGATCGACCGGCTTCGCACTACCGGAGAATCGCACCACCGGTGCATGATCGTCGAGGTGATGGGCCGTCACGTGGGCTGGATCGCATTGCACGCCGGCATGGCGGCCGGCGCCCACGCCATCCTCATCCCGGAGCAGAGTGTCAGCATCGAGCAGATTACCCAGTGGGTGAAGGAAGCCCACGCCCGTGGCCGCGCACCGCTGGTAGTGGTGGCCGAAGGGTTTGTTCCGGAGCACATGGAATCCCCCCACTCCGAGCGCGGGCTGGATACCTTTGGCCGTCCCCGGCTCGGTGGGATCGCGGACCAGTTGGCCCCGGAACTGGAAGCCCGGACCGGCCTCGAAACCCGTGCGACCATCCTGGGCCACATCCAGCGGGGCGGCGTTCCGTCCGCGTTCGACCGCGTCCTGGCAACCCGGCTGGGCATGGCGGCCATCGACTCTGTGGTGGAAGGCTTCTGGGGCACTATGGTTGCCCTGAAGGGCACGGAGATCGAACAGGTGGGCTTCGAGGAGGCCCTGGGCAAGCTGAAGTCGGTTCCGCAGCACCGCTACGACGAGGCAGCCGTACTGTTCGGCTGAGCTGCCCGCCCCAATTAAACCGTCTCGGGAGTTCTGGGGGCGAAGTCGGCGGGTGAGCCTAATGGGGGCGTCGGACGCGATCAGAACAGGAAAGGTGCGAGTCGTGACGTCAGTTCGCGGGCTGCTTCCGCATGTTCGCAGATAGCGGCGAACCGTTCTGCCGGGCCGGCGAGGCAGAGGGCTGCGCCGACGGTCCCATTGGGCATTCTTACTGGAAGTGCGAGGCTGGCGGATCCTGGTTCTAGCTCGTTGATTTCCGAGGCCTGCCCTTTAAGCCTTATTTCCGCGAGTTGCTCTTCCAGTGGACCAATTTCTGTGATGGTGTGCTGTGTCAGCTTCACCAGCGGCCCTCTCGGGAGTGGGGAGGCCGAATCGCCGAGTTCAGCGAGCATCAGTTTCCCTGCGGCGGAGGCGTGTGGATACCGGAGCATTTCGAATGCCGATTGGAGCGGATAATCCGGATCTTCATCGGCGATTCTGAGGGAAGCGTTCCGGAACATGATGAGGTGCACGGCGAAACGGTTTCCGCTCCGGAACTCTGCTATTGCGGTGCGGGCTGCGGTGGGAACGGTTGGCGGGGTCGCAGCGGTAATCAGGCCTGAAATCGCGTGTCCGAGTGCGAATCCGCGGAGGTCAGATGTGCGGGCCAGATATTCGTCCCCGACGAGCGCATTCAGTATCCGGTAGGCGGTTGCCGGGGGCATTTGCAGGGCGTCGGTGATCTCTTTTGCCGTTGTCCCGGTGCCGAACCGTGCCACGATCTCCAAGATCCTGAGCGAGTTTGACGCTGTGCTGGGTCTGAAGTGTGCGGGCCTGTAGTTCATGGGATGGGCCTGCCATGAAACAGGTCCAATCCCCGGGTCTCGTCGTAGATGCCCACGGACGCCAGACGCTCAGGAAACCGGAGGTGCAGGAACATGGCGTAAATGACGCTGGCGAGGAGCACACCGCCGTAGATGAACGTCTGCAGGTTGCCTGTTCGAATCGATACCGTCGCCGCCGTCCAGAGCACCGCACCGAGGACCAGGGAGGTTGCTGCTCCCAGTATCCAGCTGGCGTAAGTGTCCTCCCCTATCCGGCGCAGGAAGAACGGCAGGGACGCGCTGGCAAGAATATAGGACCCGAGGTATCCGTAGGCGCCCAGCGTGAAGAGGTGCGCAAGGCCCTGCCCAGGACTGGCACCGGAGATGATGACCGCGATGGGCACGATGGCAACTACCGGCATTACGACCATGATTGACATCGACGGGGTTCGAAAGACGGGATGGGTCCGGCCGAATATTCGCGGCGCAACGCCTTCTCTGCCCATACAGAAAAATATCCGGGCAAGGGCGTTCACAGATGCGATCGCGCACGCAAACCACGATGCTGCGATTCCCAGGTCAAGGACGGCGGCGAACACCGGGGAAGTCTGGGAAAACAGGTCAGACAACGGAGTGGAGCTGGCTGTAATGCCTAACGGTGCCTCTTTGAGGGCTACCTCCTGGGCGGTAGCGGCAAGAAGATAAAGCACGCCCGCCAGGATGGGGGTCCACGTGATGGCCCGTGGGACGCTGACGAAGGGTTTGTACGCCTCGCCTCCCAGTGTGGTGGGGCTTTCGAAGCCGACAAAGGCACTTACGGCCACGACGATCCCGATCGATAACGCATCAAAATTTCCGTTCCAGGCAAACACACTCCCGAGACTGGCCTTCGGCGCGTTGAAGGCGAAGTAGACAACCATGAGGACGGCGAGGATTCCAATTGAAATGGATTCCATCAACAACGTGGACCACGCGGATATCCGGATCCCCCGAACCATGAGGAAACAGGCGGCGCCTGCAGCGCCAAGAATCACCAGCACCGCGAAAATCTTGGGATCCGCGAGGGGGACGCCAAGATTGATGAACAGCTCAGCGACATAGGTGCCAACAACCAGCAGACTCCCCATGGCCACGAGGCCGTACCCGAATATGGCCGACCAGCCGACGGTAATCGCCGTCCGTTGGCCAAGTCCCTTGGCCGTGTAGCTGTAGAGGCCGCTGACGGCAGCCATGCGCTGTGCCATCGGTCTCAGACAGAAGGAAACCAGGACCATGACCGCCATGGCTGCCCCGAATGTCAGCACAAGATTCGGTCCAGAGGATCCAAAGACAAGACCCGGAAAGACAAGAGCCGGAATGACGGACATTGCACCGGCGGGCGCCACGGCGGCTACTGCCTGCGCGAAGACCGGCAAGAAGGAAAGTTTCCGGCGGCTCAGGCCCTCCACCGGAGAGCGGGGAGTGATGAAGCGATCACCGCGGGCAGACACTGCGTACCAACTTTCCCTCCATCGGGCAGGCTCGCCTTGCTTATGTGGGACGCAAGTCATCGGCCCGAGGTGCAAAACCTTAGCATTCCCGGCCGCCAATGACGATCGTGAACATTTCTCTGAATGTTTCTAGCATGTTAACTGCAATGGGAAAATGTGGCCTCGAATTTCCCATTGCAAATGGTCGAGCGCGTGTTTCTGAATGTTTCCAGCATGTTAACGGAGATGGGAAAATGCGACCTCGAATTTCTCAAGTAAATTTTCACGAAAGGCTCGCCTAAATGAATTCAGTGACGTAGTTTTTTCTACACGGACGGAATGTACGTGAGCGGCATCACACCAGCGGGGCTCGGAGCTGAGCTCGGTTGATCCTCTAGCTAGATAGAGGATGTCGGGTTGCAGACGATCCCTCCGGCAGACCAGGAACCTGCTGGTCTGCGACAGCGAGGACAGCTCGGCTTCTTCCAGGCCGGTTTACGGGGCACTTCGGCCGTCATCCCACAGGGACCTTCATTTTGAAGAAAGAACCAAGGAGAAAACCATGACTCTGAACACTGAAATCCACACCGAGGTAGGGGTAGGGGTAGCACACGCTCTCGATCCGCTGTCCCGGGCCGAGATTTCCCGTGCGGCTTCAATCCTGAAGGATGGCCCGGCCGCGGCAGAAACGTTCCGTTTCATCAGTATTGAGCTGCGCGAGCCTGACAAGGAACTGCTCAGGACCGGCGCTAAGACGGTGCGCGAGGCAGATGCAGTTCTCGTCAACCGTGCCGAGGGACGTTCCTACGAAGCGATTGTCGACCTTGACTCGGGCATCGTCTCGAAGTGGACGCAGTTAGCTGCCAACATTCATCCTCCCTTCATGCTGGACGAGTTCGCCGAGGGTGAAGAGAGCTGCCGGAAGAACCCCGAGGTCCAGGCGGCCCTCGCCAAGCGGGGCATCACCGATATGGGCCTGGTCTGCTTCGAACCGTGGTCCGTGGGCTACTTCGGTGAAGACAACGAGGGACGGCGCCTGATGCGCGCCCTGGTCTTCG
>NZ_JBWZCI010000024.1:0-71451 GCF_059383495.1 Pseudarthrobacter sp. RHLT3-21 | reverse complement strand
CGGGCATAGCCCCCAACAGCTGCCCCATCCGGAAACCACGCCGCTACGCGGAGGTAATCAAATGAGGCAACGTATCCGGCTACGCGGAGGTTTTCTATGAGTCAACGCGGTCCATTGACTTGGGGCGCCGTATGGATACGGTTAGAGATACACCTTGTTGGTCTCCGCACTTCGTCGCCGCCTGCCGGCATCCACTTACCACCGCTTGGTCCCAGCCCTAAGCGCCCGCCGAAAATGATCCCTAGGCTGTGTCCCCATGACCGCAAATTTCATTAGAGCCCTGGCTGTAAAATCCCTGGATGTCCCGGATAAAAAGCGGTGTCCGGACAAGGCCGAGTTCGATCTTGTCACCGTCGATGACTACTCCGTGGCCCGCCTCATCCTCGCTCCCGGCTGGCGCTGGTCCGAGTCCGCCAAGCCCACGGAACTGACGGACTTCTGCGAGCACAACCATCTTGGTTACTGTGTCTCCGGCAGTCTGGAGATTCAAACGTCCGACGGCGTGAGGTCCACCATCCATGCCCATGACACCTATGCGCTGCCTCCCGGGCATGATGAGTGGGTGGTTGGGTCCGAGCCGTTCGTCGCCATTGAGTTCCTGGGTACGGCGTCCTTTGGCCGGCCGCGGAGCAGGGGACTGCACGCGCTGATCTGAGCCGGAGCTGGTCTGGGCCGGAGCCGGGCTGAGCAGGGGGTGGTCTGGGCCCGCGCTGGTCTGCGGGCTAAACCGCCACGAGAGTCTCCGCGTGCACCGTCCGCTGGTGCACGATCCGCTTGAGCCTGGCCACAACCTCTTCCGGCGTGCAGTCGGCGTCGAGCTGGACGAAGCCCGGGTATTCCGGCATGGAACGGTAGGCGTCGCGCAGGTCCACCAGGTCAGCCAGCGTCTCCGAATCGGTGCCGCGGGCGACGATGCGCTGGTGTGCCAACGCAGGCTCAACGTCCAGGTGCACCACGGCATCCGGTTCCGGCAAGGACGAAATCAGCCGGGGGAGCAGGCGGCCGCGCGGCAGGCCTTTGGCAGTGCGCAGGGCAAGCTGGCAGTGGAGGTGCCGGTCCATCACCACCAGTCCGTCGAAACGGCTGGCCCGGGCATGGGACACAAGCACGTTGGCCAAACGGAGGGTGGTCTCCACGGCGTCGGCAAGGCGCCGCGGCCAGCGGATGCCCAGCCGTTCGGCCAGCACGGACATGCTCCGCCTGCCGGCGTGGTTGCTGAGCAGCAGGGCGTTTTCGCCGTCTGCCTGGGCCGTATCTACCAAGGCGCGGGCGGCCGTGGATTTCCCTGATCCGTCGATTCCGGTTAAGACAATGAGCACATGGCCTCCTTTCGCCAATGGTTTAACGGAAGGGACAGTGCGATCGTCCCATCATGAGTGGGAGGTCACATTAAACTGGCGTCCGGATGGCGCGTGCAAAAGGCCGGCAGCCACACCAGGGGAATGGGGATCTTCGATGCAGTTAGCCCAGTTTGCCGCGATTACCGCGTGCGTACTTTTGGCCGCGCTCGCGGTTTTTCAGGCCGCCCTGGTCGCGGGAGCACCGCTGGGAAGGTTCGCGTGGGGCGGCCAGCACAACGTCCTCCCGGCCAGGCTGCGGATCGGCAGCGCCATCTCGATCATCCTTTACGTCCTCTTCGCCTATGTTGCGCTTGCCAGGGCCGGCTTGGCGGCTCCGCTGGTGAACCAGGGCTTCACGGACGTCTTCTGTTGGGTACTGACGGCCTATTTCGCGCTGGGCATGGTGCTGAACGTAATCTCCCGCAGCAAGCCGGAACGCCTGGTCATGACACCCACCGTGGTTATCCTGACAGCCCTCTACCTGGTCCTGGCCCTGAACTGAGTGCCCCGGCACCAGGCCCTGAACTGGGCCGGCACTTAGGGCCGGCACACCAGGCGGCCGGTGTCAGTGCCGTGGTTCGAGGGCGAGCCTCAGCCCGAAGCCGATCAGGACGGTGCCGGTGATGCGGTCGATGATCCGGAGGCTTCGGGCGCTTTTCAGCCATTTCGAGGCGAAGCTGGCTCCGAAAATCAGGAAGGTCAGCCAGGCCAGGCCCAGGACGCAGTGGACGCCGGCCAGCAAAATTCCCATCAGCAGCGGAGGCGTGCCCGGCGGGATGAACTGGGGAATTGTGGCGATGTAGAAAACGCCGACCTTCGGATTGAGCAGGTTGGTGCCCGTCCCGGTCAGCCAGCCCTGGACCAGGTGATGGCGGGAGGCGGCGGGCACCCCAACGTCGGCAGCAGGCGCAGCGGACGACGGGTCCTTGGCCCGGCTCTTCCACAGCAGGGAAGCGCCAAGCCAGACCATGTAGGCGGCACCGGCGATGGTCAGCGCCCGGTACGCCAGTTCCGATGCGGCCAGCAGTACCGAGACGCCCACAGCTGCCGCGATTCCCCACACCATCAGACCGGTGGAGATGCCCAGGGCCGTAGCGAAGGCGAAGCCGCGGGTCCTCGCGAGGGAGGACCGGAGTACCAGCGCCGTGTCGATGCCCGGAACCAGCGTCAGCAGTCCGGCCACAAGGCCGAACGAAAGCAGTGACTGATAGAGATCCACGAGCCAAGGATAAGCCGACGACGGCGGCCAACCGGCCGCCGTCGAACGTTAACGCAGGAGGCGTCTTAGCTGCAGTGCTTTGTGAAGGCGGCGCCGGCTTCCTGGTACTCAGCCTCCAGCTCGGCGAGCTTGGCCTCGTCCGGGGCTTCCTTGGCGGACTCGTCGGTGAACTCGATGATGGATCCGAGTGCAGGCTTGAGGTCATCCGATGCCACGGCTTCGATGGGCCGGATCTGGTTGGCGAGGCGCACCAGGCCGGTCTTGCCCACGTTGTTCGCGGGGTTCGACAGGACAGCCTTGACGCGGTCGCAGGTTTCGGGGGTGGAAAGTTTGGTGGGCGTGGTGCATGCAGAGGCGGAAAGCACGAGGCCGGCAGCGATCAGGGCGGTGGCGAGTTTCTTCATGGGTCCCTCAGTAGTTGATTGAGGTTTCGATTGTAAGCAGAGACCGCGGCAGCTTGCCGATCGCCGGGCTCCGGACTCTGGCGGGCCGGTTCTCGGGGTGCATAGACTGGCAGGACAATCGTGCGGGCCTGCCGCAGGTTGGCCCGTGCGGATCACTCAAATTCGAGGAAGAATCGTGGCCCGCACAACCCAGAATTCAGGAAAAGTACAGCGCCGTACCGCCATTGGGTTTATTGCACTCATGGGGCTGTTGGCACCTGCGCTCTTGGCCTCCGCCTCGCCGCCGGCAGACTCAGTCATTGTGCTCAAGGGCGCCACCTCCGCCGAGGGCCCTCGCCGCAGGCGAGGGAACCACCTTCTACGCCGGCGACCTGGCCCTTGGAGACATCTACCGCGGCGACATCCGTAAAGACAAAGCGCGGTTGTTTATCGACGTATCGGACTTTGATTCGCAGCCCAGGGCCGCCGTCGGTATGAAGGCCGATACCCGCAACAATCTGCAGTTCGTAGCGGGCGGCGGCACCGGCAAGGCCTTCGTGTACAACACCGAATCGGGCGAGCCCGTTGAGGACTTCACGCTCGCTCCTGGGTTCATCAA
Source organism: Pseudarthrobacter sp. RHLT3-21 (assembly GCF_059383495.1). Classification (NCBI taxonomy): domain Bacteria; kingdom Bacillati; phylum Actinomycetota; class Actinomycetes; order Micrococcales; family Micrococcaceae; genus Pseudarthrobacter; species Pseudarthrobacter sp. RHLT3-21. The sequence continues at coordinate 67,890 of NZ_JBWZCI010000024.1, read as the reverse complement.
CGACGTCACACTGACCCGGGATGGCGCCTGGTTCACGAACTCCGCCGCCGGTGAGCTCTACTTCCTCCCGGTGGGGTGGCACGGAAAGCTCGGTGACGTGCAGACCCTGCAGCTGCAGGGACCGGCGGCAGAGCTGACAGGGCCCTTTAACCTCAATGGCATAGCTGCTGCGGATGATGGCCGTGTGCTGATCGTGGCTCACTCGAACAACCGGGCCCTGTACACCGTGGACCCGGAGACCGGTAAGAGCGCGAAGATCGAGGGCGTGGACGTGGAGAATGTTGACGGCATCCTGGTCCGGGGCCGGACGGTCTGGGCTGTTCAGAACTTCCTGAACCAGATCAGCCGCATCAGGCTCGCCGAGGATCTGTCCTCCGGCGAGGTCAGGGAGGTCATCACCAGTCCCGCCTTCGATGTTCCCACCACGATTGCGCGGTTCGATGACACGCTGGCCGCCGTGAATTCGCAGTTCAACCAACCGGCCAGTCCCCATGAAGTGGTGCTGGTGCCGGCCCGCAATTAGGCCGCTGAGGTTAGGACGGTGCTGCCCCGCATGACCGGTGTGGGGCAGCACCGCTCTTGCGGGGACCGGCAGCTGATGCAGGGCAGCTGATGAGGGGCAGGGCCGCCGCGCCCGCTGATGCCGCGTACGACGGCGGGTGGTGGCGCTTGCGGGTCGCGCGCACGTTGGTGGTGCGCCCGTATCGTAGCCGGGGCGCGTGGGCCAGGGGGAAGCTGGTCAGTCGTCGTCCGTGTCTGCGCCTTCGGCGGGCTCCTGCGAGTGCATGCGGATGTCGGTGGGATCCGCGGTCTCGTCTCCTTCGGCCGGAGCCTCGCTGTGGATGCGCTGCGCCGCTACTGGCTTTTCCTTCATGTCAACCGCTCCCATGGTGTGTGGAATGTGCCTCAATCATCATTCAGCGCCTCCCGAAGCGGGGTGTCAACAACCCGTGAAGACCTCTGGCTGTGGCGGCGGTTTTGTGCTCGACCGGTGGGGCACTGTGCCCGCTTCACCCGCCAAAGCTCTCTGGCCAGCCGGTCACGCCGGCTGTGGGAAGGAATCATCGCATGGCAACGTTTCAGATCGGATATTTCGTCGGGAGCCTGGCTTCAGGCTCCATTAACCGCACCCTGTCGCAGGCGCTCATCAAACTGGCGCCGGACGATCTTGATTTCACCGAGATCCCCATCAGGGACCTGCCCCTCTACAGCTATGACTACGATGCCGATTTTCCGCCGGCAGGCCGCGCCCTCAAGGAAGCGATCGAGGCCTCGGACGGCATCCTGTTTGTGTCCCCCGAATACAACCGCTCCATTCCGGGAGCCCTCAAGAACGCCATCGACTGGGGATCCAGGCCCTGGGGCACCAACTCGTTTGCGAGGAAACCCACCGGCATCATCGGAGCATCGCCGGGCAGCATCGGGACGGCTGTTATGCAGTCCTCCATGCGCAGCGTGCTCAGCTTCCTGGACGCGCCGCAGCTGAACGCCCCGGAGGTCTACATCCAGTTCAAGCCGGAAACTTTCTCCGACGACGGCGACGTGCGGGATGAGGGCACCGCCAAGTTCCTGCGGCACTACATGGAGGAATACAGCGCCTTCGTGGAACGGGTGCTGGCAGCGAACGCACCGGGCCACATCGGTGACCCGGAGCCAGATCCGGACAAGTTGTCCCCGTGAGCCAGCCTCGCTACGCCTGTCGCGGTAAGGCAGCCGGTTTGCCGCGGTATGGGCGTCAGTCCAGGGGAAGGGTTACCGTCACGGTGGTGCCCTGCCCTGGCTTCGAACAGACGCTGACGGTGCCGCCGGCCTCGTGCACTGCCACGGACATCAGCCGCAGCCCGTAGCCGTGGTTCTTGCCGCTTAACGCGAGTTCGCAGTCAAAGCCCGTGCCGTCGTCGGACACCACAAGGCGGATGCCGTGGCCAACCGCGGATAGCTGGACGGTGAGCTCGGCGGCGTCGGAGTACTTGAAGGCGTTGCTCAGCGCTTCGCGGGCCGACTGGTAGAGGAGGGATGCGCAGTCCGCCGGGATCTCGATGCCCCAGTGCGGAGTATCCCAGCGGACTGCTGTTCCTTGCTGACGGAGAGGGCCGGTCAACCGGTCAATGCAACCGGCCAGCCCCAAGGTGTGGAAGTCGAGCGGGTGGTGATCAGTGATCACTCCACCTACCGCGACGACCTCGTCCAGAGCTGATTCGTTCCCCATGAATCTTCCTGCTTCCCCGCCGTTTTTCGTGGTGATAGATCCAGCGTGGACCGCCAACTGCATGGGTTGCGAAGGGTTGGCTCAAGTTTGGATCAATTTTTTGGGCGCAACGATTGGCGGGGCGGAAACTAGTTGGCCGCGCTGGTGTTGATCTGGCCGTTGACGCCATCCGGGAAGAACCCGCCTTCGCGGACGGCCTTGGAGGTGAGGTAGGCGATATTCAGGACCTGTCCGGGGCTTCGGCTGAAGGCGATCCCGTTCGCATCGGTGGGGACGAGGTTGGCGGTTTCTGCGGTGCCGATTCCCTGGTCCAGATCACGGGATCCGTCCAGGCTGTCCCGCGCATCCGAAATGGCCTGTGCCGGCGCTTGCAGTCCACGGGCGTAGAGGGTGGTTCTGATAATGCCGGCGTGGTAGGCCTCGACGGCGAGGATGCCAGCGGCGGCCTCAAGATAGGTTTTGTTATCGATCAGCGGGGCAGCTCCTTTGTACGCGGTCACTCCGACGTCTTCGAAGATGAAGGCGCCCAGGAGGAAACTGGTTTCGTCGGCAAAGGGGTTGAAAGTCTGGCCGGGCTTGATCAGGCCCGCGGCCATTGCTGCCGCGGTAAAGCTGGCGTCTAGATCGATGTCTGGCCGTGCAACGGCCGCTTTACCCAGGGCGCTACGCAAGAACCGGACGTGGGACTCTTCGTCGGCGGCGATCTCGCGGGCGTACTTCTGGATCAGACTGCCTGCCGTAAAGGGCACTTGGCGGCCACCGGTCACGCCCCCCTTGCGGCCTTTGCCGTCCGTGAGCGTATCGTCCAGGCCCCGGCCTGTGACGGCCCGCAGGTAAAACTCAGCCTCGAGGTATTCCAGGTTCAGGGCGAAGTTGAGGATCGCGCCGTCGCTGGGTCCTTGGCCGGATGGCCCGGAATCCGATGAGGCCAGCGCCGGCGGACTGGAAAGGAGGGCAGCGGCACCCCCGATTCCCGCGATGCCGGCAGCCCGGAAAAGACGGCGCCGGTCCAGCGGATTCTCGGCGCTGCGGCCCATGGCATTGGTAATGAATTTCTGATCAAACATTGGTGTGCTCCTGTCATGCGTACTTTTCTGAGACCATGACACCCGGACCGAGCTCCGGCCGGGTCGCCATCTGGAGGATCAGCCCAGTGCTGAGCCCTTGGGGGTGGATAACGATGGCGATACAGGAGATTCGTTGTGATCTGCACCACGGATGGGTGGCTGGTGGAAAATTCCGCAGCAACGGATCGCGGTTGATCCCCGTTGACCGTGGCACAGAGGGGAGGAACGGGATATCTTCAACGCATGAGCCGGATCCGGTGGGGCGACGGGGCCTGGGCGCTGCTTGTCCTTCTCTCGGCGGTGTTGATGGCCTGCGGGCTGGCGGACGCGTTCACTTTCCTCATCGAGCCGCCTACCTATGCGTCGGGGCACCGGCTGGTGCTGTTCGGTTCCCTGGCCTTTGCCGGAACCGCGGTGTGGGCGAGGCGGCAGGGAAGGCCTGTCTGGGTTTCGGTGTTGACGGGCCTGCCCGCGGTGGTGGTTGGCGGGCTCGCCCTGCAGTTTGAGGATGGCGGCTGGGGCGTCCTGGCCGGCTACTTCCTGGTCCCCGCCGCACTGATCGCGATGCTGGTTGAGCTGGTGGACCCGTACGACGCCGGCCTGGCAGCGACCGACGAATTCCCGCCAAATTTTCCGCGCCGTTCCCAGCCTCCGGACGTAAACTGACCTTCGCACCACGTCTAGTTCGAACGTCCAGCGGGACAGAACCTTTGGAGCCGCCATGCTCTGGAAACTGCTTGTCGAATACCTGCGACCGCACCGGCAGCTGCTGATCGCCGTCGTGATTTTCCAGCTGGCGCAGTCCATCGCGTCGCTGTACCTGCCCACGCTGAACGCGGACATCATCGATGAGGGCGTGGCCAAGGGGGACACCGGCGTCATCCTCAGCCTGGGCGGCCTGATGCTGGGAATCACGCTGCTGCAGATCGTTTGCTCAGTGATCGCCGTGTACTTCGGGGCGAAGGCGGCCATGGGGGCGGGCCGGGACCTGCGCGGGGCCATCTTCACGCGGGTGGGGGAGTTCTCCGAGCAGGAAGTCACGAAGTTCGGCGCGCCCAGCCTGATCACCCGGTCCACCAACGACGTCCAGCAGGTCCAGCAGCTGGTGCTGATGGGCGCCACTATGATGGTGGCCGCGCCCATGCTCGCCATCGGCGGCGTGATCATGGCCGTGCGGCAGGATGTGCAGTTGTCCTGGCTGATCGCCGTCGCCGTGCCGGTCCTCATGATCGGGGTGGGGCTGATCATCATCCGGATGGTGCCGCTGTTCCGGAAGATGCAGAAGCGTATCGACACCGTGAACCGGGTCCTCCGCGAACAGCTCACCGGCATCCGCGTGGTGCGCGCGTTCGTCCGCGAGGACATCGAGAGCGCCCGCTTTGCCCAGGCCAACGAGGACGTCACGGACACCGCGCTGCGGGCCGGCCGGCTGATGGCGCTCGCGTTCCCCGTGGTGATGCTGGTGCTGAACGTCTCGAGCGTGGCCGTGATCTGGTTCGGGTCGTTCCGGATCGAGGACGGCTCCATGCAGGTGGGCACGCTCATCGCCTTCCTGAGCTACCTGATGCAGATCCTGATGTCCGTCATGATGGCCACCTTTATGGCGGTGATGATCCCGCGCGCTGCAGTCTCGGCGGACCGGATCGGCGAGGTGCTGGGCACCGAGTCGAGCGTCCGGCCGCCGCTGCATCCCGTGAGCAGCGCGGTCTCCTCCGACGGGCACCGCCGCGGGCAGCTGGAAATGCGCGACGTCGGATTCGCCTACCCGGGTGCCGACCAGCCTGTCCTCTCCGGGATCAGCTTCACCGCCAGAGCAGGGCAGACGACGGCGATCATCGGCAGCACGGGTGCAGGGAAGACCACCCTGGTGAACCTCATGCCGCGGCTGTTCGACGCCACCACCGGATCGGTGCGGATCGACGGCGTGGACGTTCGCGAGCTGCACCCCGACCTGCTCTGGGGGCACATCGGCCTGGTCCCCCAGCGGCCCTACCTGTTCAGCGGCACCGTCCGCAGCAACCTGCAGTACGGCAAGCCGGACGCCACCGAGGACGAGCTTTGGTCCGCATTGCAGATTGCCCAGGCGCGCGACTTCGTGGAGGAGATGGAGGGTGGCCTGGATGCGCCCATCTCCCAGGGCGGCACCAACGTCTCGGGCGGGCAGCGGCAGCGGCTGGCCATCGCCCGGGCCCTGGTGAAACGGCCCGAGCTGTACATCTTTGACGACTCGTTCTCCTCGCTGGACACGGGCACCGACGCCCGGCTGCGCCAGGCCCTCAAGCGCAACACCGCCGGCGCCACGCTAGTGATCATCGCCCAGCGGGTCTCCAGCATCGTGGACGCGGACCAGATCTTAGTGCTCGACGACGGCAGGATCGTCGCCCGCGGAACGCACGGGGAGCTGCTGGAGACGTCCGAGACGTACCGGGAGATTGTTTCTTCCCAGCTGGCAGCGGAGGAGACGGTATGAGCACGCAGAACCGGCCGACGTCGGGCGCCTCCCACGCTGCCGCTAACCGCACCGCCGCCCCCGGCGGAACCGCACCGGCCTCCAAAACCGCTACTGCCGACGTCGTACGCATTCCCCGTCCGGCGGGCGGACCGGGACGCGGCGGACCGTTCGCGGGGATGAACGTCCCGGCGGAGAAGGCGATGAACTTCGGGCCGTCGGCGAAGCGGCTGCTGGGCACGCTGCGGCCGGAGCGGGCGTGGCTGCTGCTGGTGCTGATCATGGGGGTGGCCAGCGTGACGCTCTCGGTGATCGGGCCGCGGCTGCTCGGGGAGGGCACCAATCTGATTTTCGCCGGGGTGGTGTCCCGGCAACTGCCCGCCGGGGTGACCAAGGAGCAGCTGATCGCGCAGCTGCGGGCGGCGGGGGAGAACCAGAAGGCGGACATGCTGACGCCCATGGCGCTGACGCCGGGGCAGGGGATCGACTTCGCGGCGCTGTCCAGCGTGCTGCTGTGGGCGCTGGTGCTGTACGTGCTGGCGTCGGCGTTTATGTGGGTGCAGGCGTATGTGCTGAACGGGGTGGTGCAGCGGACGGTGTTCGGTCTGCGCGGGGAGATCGAGGCGAAGATCCACCGGCTGCCGCTGCGGTATTTCGATTCGATCCAGCGCGGTGAGCTGCTGAGCCGGGTCACGAACGACGTGGACAACGTTTCCCAAAGCCTGCAGCAGTCGATCAGCCAGGCGGTCACGTCGGTGCTGACGGTGGTGGGTGTGTTGGTGATGATGGTGATCCTCTCGCCCACGCTGGCGCTGATCGCGCTGGTGACCGTGCCGCTGACGCTGGGGATCACGGCGCTGATCGCCAAGCGCTCGCAGAAGCTGTTTGTGGCGCAGTGGAAGCATACGGGGGAGCTGAACGGGCAGATCGAGGAGACGTATACCGGGCATGCGCTGGTGAAGGTCTTTGGCCGGCAGCGCGAGGTGGAGGAGCGGTTCCGGCAGAAGAACGTGGAACTGTACGACGCGAGCTTCGGCGCGCAGTTCATTTCCGGGCTGATCATGCCGGCCATGACGTTCATCGGGAACCTGGTGTACGTGGGGATCGCGGTGGTGGGCGGCCTGCAGGTGGCGTCCGGGGCCATGCAGCTGGGCGACGTGCAGGCGTTCATCCAGTACTCGCGGCAGTTCACCATGCCGCTGGCGCAGCTGGGGTCCATGGCCAACCTGCTGCAGTCCGGGGTGGCGTCAGCCGAGCGGGTGTTCTCGTTGTTGGATGAGGACGAGGAGTCGGCTGATCCTGTTGGCGGGGTTTCGCCTAATGGTGCGGGACGGGGGCGGCTGGTTTTTGAGGACGTCTCGTTCTCCTACTCACCGGACAAGCCGCTGATTTCTTCGCTTTATTTGGTTGCGGAGCCGGGGCAGACGGTGGCGATTGTCGGGCCGACCGGTGCGGGCAAGACCACGCTGGTGAACCTGATGATGCGGTTCTACGAGCTGGACGGCGGGCGGATAACGCTCGACGGCGTGGACGTCACCTCAGTGCCGCGGCGCGAGCTGCGCACGCGGCTGGGCATGGTGCTGCAGGATACGTGGCTGTTCGGCGGCACCGTCCGGGACAACATCGCGTACGGCCGGCCGACTGCCACCGAGGAGGAGATCCTGGAGGCGGCCCGGGCGACGTACGTGGACCGGTTCGTGCACTCGCTGCCCGAGGGGTACGACACGGTTTTGGAGGACGAAGGCTCCAATGTGTCCGCCGGCGAGAAGCAGCTGCTGACGATTGCCAGGGCGTTTTTGGCGCGGCCTTCTGTTTTGATTTTGGACGAGGCGACGAGCTCGGTGGACACCCGGACCGAGGTGCTGGTGCAGAAGGCGATGCGGGCTTTGAGGAGCGACCGCACGAGCTTCGTGATCGCGCACCGGCTCTCAACGATCCGCGACGCCGACCTCATCCTGGTGATGGAGGCCGGGCAGATCGTAGAACAGGGGACGCACGCTTCCTTGCTTGCTGCGGGCGGAGCTTACGCGCGGCTGTATGAGGCGCAGTTCGCTGCTCCGGTGGCGGAGGTTTGACTATGTGAGACTGCCCACTACCTCAGCCTGATCTTGGCAAACTCAACTTCTATGTGACCCTCGTCGACGACGTGCTCCGGCGCGAGCACCACAACGAGGCCGCTGGAAGACTCTGGGGGCCTCCCCGGACACGAAAGGAGGGCCCTCGCTGACCCGACGCATCCTGACCACACCGAATATTTGGAATGGGTCGCGGCGGTGACAAACTTTAACGGACCGTTCGACCCAGACCTTCTAGCCATCGCCGAGGTGAACCGGACGCTCGCCAACGGAGGAATCTGATGGCTCTGAAGGCCCAGTTGGCAGCTCTGACGTTCCAGCCCAAGTTGTCCAGCCACTGTCTGGACAATTGTTTGAGCCTAACCCCTGCTGCCACTTTGTGGCTCGTTGGCCCGGCAGCTTCCAGACAAGGCGCGATGGGATGCAGTGGGCGGCGCCTTGCGCACTGATTCCCCGCCTAACACGCATCTACATATGCGCTGCATTTTCGGGGCACTCTGTCAGATTGGCATCTGAGACTGTGCAGCAGAAGAGTGCAGGAATCGACTTTTGGACTCTATTCTGACGATATTGCGGGGGCTGCCTGACGTCAGGTTCGGGTGTGCCCTAAATTCTCCGGGCTTAATGTGTGTGATCAGCAGACCCGAGTGATTGCCGGGATCGGAGACGCCGGGAACCATGTTCCGGAAAGCGTCGTAGTCCAAGATCCCGCTGGTACGACTGATGAAGTACCGGTGGAGAAGATTGATTTCGTCCTGCGGTGTCCTCATCCACTGTCCGCCGTGGCGTTCACCATCCCACTTCAGCGAACGGTATTCCGCCGGAATGTCCACCGGCAGTGTTGTCCCCGCGGATGAAGTAAGCGCGTTAATGACGTACATGCCCTCGGAGGGCACGTAGCGCATCCGAATTCTGCCGGACGTGTCCTTTGTGTTGGCGATCTTTTTTGCGGCGTCCTGTGTGAGGACTATGTGTGACTATTCGTTCAGAATGGCGGTTTTTTCACTGTTCGATTGGCGGTTTAGCTGATACCGATGACGAGGGTTGAGCGCGCCGCTTCGATGACGTCGTCCGTGATTGTCGTTAGTTCGTTGATTTTCATGACGCGTTCCACCTGGGTGAAGAGCCGGTCGATGAGGCGGAAGTTGCCCCGGGTAATCCGCGCAACGGCGGCGACAGCCTGGGCGTCCGTGAAGTCGTCTGGATCCAGGGTCTGGCCGAGTTTGTGCCAGCGGCGGTCCAGGACGAAATGCAGTTCTTCCTGGGCGAGCGGACGGTATTCGTGGGCGAAACCAATCCTGCTGTAGAGCTGCGGGTAGCGGCTGAACCATTTTTCAATTCCGGGCATGCCGATAAGAATCAAGGCGGTATTGTCCCGGTCATAGCGGTCACGAAGCAGTTCCAGGGCCGTGGCGCTGAGCCGCTCGGATTCATCAACGATCAGCAGCTCCACATGCTTGCTGGCCCTCGTATGAGGGCCTGTCCTCTTGCCGATCTTTTCCAGGTGCTGGTCTACGCAGATCGATACTCGGGCACTGATGTGGTCGAGTTCGGCATGCATTTGCTTGGGTGTGGTGAAGACTGCAGGAGTGTAGAAGACGGTTCGTGCCCGCGCCAGGGCTGCGTAGATTTGGTAGTCGGAGTCGTCCCGGGGACCCCACTGTTCGAGAAGGTTTTCCGCTTTGTGCCAGTTGGCGTAGCGCCGGGCGGAGAGCGTCTTGCCGATTCCTGCCTGGCCGAAGCAGATTCCGATGGTGCGCTGACGACGGACCGCGTCCGCGAACTCCATGAACCGGCGGTGCTCCTTCGTGGCAATGAAGCCCTGTGCAGTCATTGGTCATCCTCCAGGTAGGTGCGGAGTTTCGGGCGTTTCCTTGGATGAACGGCCGGATCCGATTCTGGGGTGCGTCTCTGAGATGACAGTTCCGGCAGATGTTGAGCGACGACAGCGACGCGCTGGTTGATCTGTCCTCTGAGTTCACGGCGGCGGGTCGAGCGTGCTGACTGAATGTCTTTGAGGGTCAGGGTGGACGTTTCGTGGTCTGGGTCCACGGCTTTGCAGATGAACTGGCTTTTGTGGAAGATGCGGACCTCGGTGATGTCCCGGGGGTCGTAGCGGACGATAACCGGTTCACGGACATAGGCGGCCAGGAGTGGGGAAACATATCTCAGTCCCTGGAAGTGCACGCCGTCGCGGTGCACGATCCTCGGTTTGGCGACCGTCAGCAGCAGCAGGTTGAGCTCATCAATCGTCGCTGGGAGGCGCGGTAGCCAGCCGTCTCCGGCCCAGGCCTGCTGCGGGGTGGTTCGGATTTCGGGGTGGTCACGCTGGTGATACTGTCCGGTGACAAAGCCGTGGAGTGCTCTGTCGAGGTCCTTCAGCGTCAGAACCGGGGCAGGCCGTCGCTGGCCTTCCGTCATGTGGCCGGGCAGCTCGGCGAGCAGCTCGGTATTGACCGTTCCGAAGAAACGCTCGATCTTTCCCCGTCCCTGGGGCCTGGCGACGGTGGAGTAGACAATCTCGAAGTGAAGGTCCTTAGCCGTCTGCGAGAGGTGCTGGCTGGTGAAGTCCGATCCATGGTCCACATAGAGAACGTCGGGGATCCCGCACATCGGCCAGCCAGGTCCTTCCTTGGGCCAGATGGCCTGCCGGATTGCCAGGGCGGTGTTCATGGCGGACGGTGCTCCGAGGAAGACCGTGTATCCGCAGATTGCCCGTGAATGATCATCCATGACCGTGGTCAGCCAGGGCCGCGCTGGCATCAGGTTTGAGTCCATAACGAGGATGTCCAGTTCAGTATGGTCGGCCTGCCAGATGGCATTCGCACGCTGTGCCCGGTGCCGCCAGATGAGTTCGTATGAATCCCGATAACTTGCCGAGCCTTTGTGCGCCAGGGTCGTCATCCCCGGATCCAGGTTCGAGACGATCGAGCGGACCGTGGTGTAGGAAACAGGCACCCACCCTGTTCGGCGGCGACTCTGTGAACCTTTCGGGTAATGGCCGCGATGGTCAGGGCTGGTTTCACCAAGGCCAGTCCTTCGATAAGGGTGACCATCTCCGGATTTGCGCGGCGTCTGGGAGTTGGCGCCGCCGTGGCGAGGCCGGTGATGCCTTCACGCTTATAGGTGGCGTGCCAGCGCTGCAGGGTGCGCAACCCGATGCCCGTGTCACGGGCAAGAGCTGTCAGCGATGGCCCCGTCTTCCACGTGATGTTGCAGGATCTCCCAGCGCGCAGCTGGTTTCAGTCGGGAGGGCGAGGCGGTGTCTCCGGTCATGGTTGCACCGCCCCTGTTGCCTAGACCGACCTGGTAGGCGAGGCAGTGCGCCGGCGGGACGGTGTCGGGGCCGGGTCCCGGCGCAGGGCCCGGTACACGGTGGTCCGGCTGACGCCGAGGACCTCGCCGATCTTCTCAACCGTCATGTCCTTCTGCTCATACATCCGGCGTGCGGTCCTGAGTTTGTCCTTGGTCAGCAGCGGAGGCCGGCCGCCAACGCGCCCGCGTGCCTGTGCTGCCTGAAGCCCGGCGTTGGTCCGTTCACGAATCAGGTCCCGCTCGAATTCCGCCAGTGCGGCGAACACATGGAAGACGAGCCGTCCGCCTGATGATGTGGTGTCGATTGCCTCCTGCAGGGAGCGGAATCCGATGCCGCGCTCCTGCAATGCCGCCAGCTGGTCGATCAGGTGCCGGATGGACCGGCCGAGCCGGTCCAGTCTCCACACCACCAGAGTGTCGCCGGGACGCAGCTGATCCAGAACCTTCGTCAGTTCAGGCCGGGACTCCAGAGACCCGGAAGCCGTGTCGGTGAAGATCCGGTAGCAGCCGGCCGCCTTCAACGCGTCCTGCTGCAAGGCCGCGTCCTGATCCCCGGTCGATACCCGGGCGTAGCCCAACAGATGTCCCATCCGCACAATGTATCAATACCCGCCCGGGCGGGGAAGAACCGGCACATAGAATCCGGCACTGAGTTTCGCTACAAAAATCGGGGGTGCAGCCAATCCTTTGTGTCATTTTCCGAAGGCGAGTGCACGAATGTCCGAAGTCCTGCTCACCGAGTGTTTTTGTCAACAGTGGTCAGCACGGAATTTCAGGAGACCTCAGCACAGTCCGCCGGTCCGTACCCGATAATCCTTGATTTCCTGCCGGTACGGAGAGGATCGTTGGACGTGGCCCGGTACGTGAGGTCGCGGCGTCGCCCGTAATTAAGTCCGCTGCACGAGTAGGGACTGGCATGGAACCGGAATCAACACCGATCAGTGGGCACGGTTTGCTGACCATGCCGGATGCGGTCTGGGAACTGGCACGCCGGCGGGCTGAAGTCATCGCGCCGTTGGCGGGGTTGAGCATCATCGGTAAACAGGCGGTCGACGAAGCTTCCCGGGAGCTGGGTATCTCCAGGCGGCATGTCTATCTGCTCATTAGACGCTACCGTGAGGGCAGCGGCGTGGTGACGGATGTTGCCCCCGGACACTCCAGCGGAGGCAAGGGCAAAGGCCGGTTGCCTGAACGCGTCGAGGCCGTGATTGACGAGCTGGTCCGTAAGCACTACCTGACGCGGCAAAAGATTTCCCGGGCGGCGTTCTATCGCGAGGTCGTTCAGGCGTGCCGGACCCGGGAGCTTCCTGTGCCGGCGCTGAATACTGTCACTCGCAGGATCGCCCGGCTGCATCCGGTGGAGGTCAGGCGCAGCCGCGAGGGTAGGGACGCCGTCCGGCCCTTGCAGTCGGCCGGCGGAATGGTCCCGGATATTGTGGCGCCGTTGGACCAGGTGCAGATTGACCACACCGTGATTGATCTGATCGTCGTCGATGACCGGGACCGGCAGCCCATCGGCAGGCCCTACCTGACGGTTGCCATCGATGTTTACAGCCGGTGCCTGCTGGGAATGGTCGTGACCCTGGAGGCGCCGTCGTCGGTGTCGGTGGGCTTGTGCATCGCGCATATGGCCTGCGACAAGCGGCCCTGGCTGGAAACACTGGGCGTGGACGCGGCCTGGCCGATGAGCGGCAAACCTCGCGCACTCTATTTGGACAACGCTTCGGAATTTAAGAGCGAAGCGTTGCGCCGCGGCTGCGACCAGCACGGCATCAAACTCAGCTACCGGCCACCGGGCCGCCCGCACTACGGCGGCATCGTGGAGCGCATCATCGGCACGGCCATGCAGCGGGTCCATGAACTGCCCGGGACGACCTTCTCCAACCCCGGCCAGCGAGGCAGTTACGATGCCGACAAAATGTCCGCCCTGACCTTGATAGAGCTGGAACGCTGGCTGACGTTCGCGGTCGCCGGCTACCACGGCAGCATCCACGGATCCCTGAACCAGACACCGGCCGCGCGCTGGGATGAAGGCGTGAGGGAGTTCGGAGCGCAGCCTGTCGTTGCGCACCCCGCGGCGTTTCTCGTCGATTTCCTGCCGGTCATCCGGCGCAGAATCACCCGGACCGGTTTTGTCATCGACCATGTCCATTACTTCGCGAACGTGCTCAAGCCGTGGATTGCGCGGCGGGACAGGGAGGAAAAATTCATCATCCGGCGGGACCCGCGGGACATCAGCAGGGTCTGGGTGCTGGAACCGGAGGGAACGGCCTATGTGGAAGTGCCGTACCGTACGGTCTCCCATCCGGCGGTGACGTTGTGGGAACACCGGCAAGCACTGGCGCGGCTCCGTCAGCAGGGACACGACCAGGTCAACGAGGAAGCACTGTTCCGCATGATCGATCAGATGCGCGAGATCACCGCCACGGCGCAACGGGCAACCCGCAGATCACGCCGGGACCTGCAGCGGCGGCGCCACCTCCATACCTCCGGGACCGCGAAGACCCAGGCGGCGCCCCCGGATGAGATGCTTCCGCCCACGAATGACACCGCAGCAGCCCGTCCTTTTGACGAGGTCGAGCAGTGGTGAACATCGATGACTACCCTCCGCCGGATCTGTCCCACCTCCAGCCCTGGGCCCAGACTATGGCCCGCCTGCCGGCGGAGGAAAGGATCCGGCGCATCAGGGCTGACCGCTGGATCGGGTACCCCCGGGCGGTCCAGACCCTCACCCGGCTCGAAACACTCTATGACTGGCCCGGCAAACAGCGCATGCCCAACCTTCTCCTGATCGGACCGACGAACAACGGCAAGTCCATGATCATCGAACGGTTCCGACGCCAGCACCCGCCACACTCCGGCGCGGACCAGGAACACATCCCCGTGCTGTGCGTCCAGATGCCCTCCGAACCGTCCATCCCGCGGTTCTACACGGCCGTGCTCGCCGCGCTCGGTGCGCCGACGGGACCGCGCCGGCGCGTAGCCGACCTGGAACAGCTCACCCTTGCCGTGCTGCGTCGGGTCGGGGTGCGGGTCCTGGTGATTGACGAACTGCATAATGTCCTGGCCGGCCGGGCCGATGTCCGGCGCGAATTCCTGAACCTGCTGCGCTTCCTGGGAAACGAGCTGCGTATCCCGCTGGTGGGGGTCGGCACCCGTGAGGCCTATCTCGCCATCCGTTCCGATGACCAGCTCGAAAACCGGTTTGAGCCCATGACGCTGCCCTTGTGGGAGGCCAATGCAGACCTGTCGTCCCTGCTGGCCAGCTTTGCCTCCTCCTTCCCGCTGCGCCTGCACTCAAATCTGGCGACCGATGACATGGCCCGCTACCTCCTCACCCGCAGCGAGGGCACCATCGGGGAGCTCACATCGCTCCTGACCGAAGCCGCAGTAGCAGCCGTAGACAGCGGCGAAGAATCCATCAACCACCGGACACTGACCCTCGCCGACTACGACGGTCCCAGCGTCCGGCGCCGGAAGTTCGAACGCGAACTCAGATGAGACCCCCGGAACGCTGGCCCCTGCACCCGGCACCTGCAGAAACGGAATCGCTGTCCTCCTGGCTGCGGCGGATCGCCACCAGCTACGGGCTGCACTCGTACGAGCTGCTCGAACACGGACTCGGCCACCGGGAACTCAGCGACCCCGAGCTGGATCTGGACCCGCCGACGCACCTGCTCGAAGAGCTCGCCAAGCGCTCCGGTCTTGACCAACACCGCGTAGACGCCATGACCATGGCCGGATGGGTGCCTTGGCTCTTCGACAGCCTCGTCCCTGCCCCCGGCGCCTACGAAACCTATGTGCACCAGCTCTCGGTGCTCCTGCCGCCCAAGCGGCGTAATATCTACGCCCCGCGGAAGTGGCTGCCATGGCTCCCGGGCACCGGGGCGCGGCGGGGATGCCCGGACTGCCTGGAATCCAGCCCGACGGTACTGCTCTTCTGGCAATTGCCGGTCATGGCCAGCTGCCCGGTACACGGGCGCCGGCTCGAAACCTACGAAGGGCGTCCGGCGGACTACATTCTGTGGGCAACTCCCGCCCATGACCGGCGGGCGCTTCCGGAGTCGTTGTCCCTCATGGACCGGCGCACCTGGCAGGCGATAACGACCGGTTCCGTTGACCTGCCCCGGTATCCGGTTCACGCCGGCATCTGGTTCCGGCTGCTGCGTACCCTCCTGGACGAACTCACCACAGCCCAGGGACGATATGGCCGGCAACTGGACGACGTGCGTCGTGTCTGGGAACACTGCGGTCACCCGTTCCGGGCAGGGCTGTATTCGTGGCAACCGTTCGAAACCCTCCATTGGACCGCCCAGCAGCAGCTGCTCGAAGCAGCAGCAGTCGCGATGGAACTGATCGAAGCCGGCTCACTGACTGCCCGGGGAACCTCCGCGCACCTCCTCAGGCCGGAACCCTCCTCCAACATCGGCGACGGAACCCGGCCTGCCCCACTGACAGAAACCGCCGACGCACAAGAGAAGCCGACTCTGGACGTGCTCTGGAAACGGGCATTGGATTCACTGGACGCCGCCATCGCAGCAGCGAAAGAAGACCCGGTCGTCGCGAAGCAGCTCTTCGACGTCGCACGGTACGGACTCCGGAATGAAGAATCCGTGCGCGCTCTCCGGGAAACCTTCGTCGAGCTTCAGATACCCCTCGACTTCCTGTCACAAACAAAAGATCAGCAGCCCTTTGCATGACTTAGAATAAATAACGGGTTAAGTGACATCTTCAGATTCCGCGACATTTGGAATCACGCTGTCACTTAAACGAACGTATAAATGACGGAGGGGAACTGCTGTGCTCGTCGGATACATGCGCGTCTCAAAGGCCGATGGGTCTCAGACCACGGACCTGCAGCGCGACGCACTCCTGGCCGCCGGCATCGGCACGGATTTCCTCTACGATGAACGGGCCTCGGGGAAAAAGGATGACAGGCCGGAGCTGGCTGCCTGCCTTAAAGCCCTGCGCCACGGCGACACGCTTGTCGTCTGGAAACTCGACCGGCTTGGCCGGGACCTGCGCCATCTGGTCAACATCGTCCACGAACTGACCGAGCGCGGCATCGGCCTGAAGGTACTCACCGGCCAGGGTGCCGCCATCGACACCGCCACAGCCTCCGGAAAGCTCGTCTTCGGAATCTTCGCTGCCCTCGCCGAATTCGAACGCGAACTCATCTCCGAACGCACCCTCGCCGGCCTCGCCTCAGCCCGCGCCCGCGGCCGCAACGGCGGTCGCCCCTACAAGATGACCTCCGCCAAGCTCCGGCTCGCTATGGCCTCCATGGGCAAACCCGAAACCAAAATAAGCGACCTTTGCACCGAACTCGGCATCACCCGCCAAACCCTATATAGGCACGTATCACCCACCGGGGAACTGCGACCCGACGGCGAAAAGCTGCTGTCCCGGTAGACGCCTTCTGTCCGATCCACTGAGGGAGGACCTTCCGTCCCTTGCTGGCGTCATCGCCAAGTACTCATGCGATTTGGAGGCCGCTGGCAGCTGACGGAGTCAACCTTCGGGACAGGCTCTAATCAGAGACTCGTTAGGCTGGCAGGCATGGATCAGACCCCAGGCGCACCAACAATTCCAAGGCGCACCGCCACACTACATAATGATGTTCGCCCTGTCTGGTCGGCGGATGTGATTTCCTGGCTGCTCGGATCGCCCGCGCGCGAGCACCGGCTATCCGTCCTGGATCTCGGGGCCGGAACCGGACTGGGAACTCGGACCATCGCAACCCTCGGACATGCTGTCACGGCCGTCGATACAGCCAGCGGCATGCTCTCCGTCCTCAAGAAGGTACGTGATGAACTCCCGCCCGACGTCGCCGCCCGCATCACCGCGGCCACCGGCTCGGCGGAAGACATCCCCTTGACGAACCAGAGTGTCGGCGCAATCACCTGTCTCCAGGCCTGGCATTGGGTGGACCCAGCACGGGCAATATCTGAATGCGATCGAGTGCTCACACCAAACGGCACGATTGGGCTGGCCTGGCATACATGGGACCGCACCAGCGCGTGGGTTCAGGATCTGGCGGCAATCGTCGAGCCGGACGGAATGCCCGCTGACCAGACCCAAAGCGTACCCGCAGACTTTGCCGGACGAGGCGCTTTTGAACGCAAGGAGTTCCGCTTCAACTACGAGCTGCGTGTCGACCAACTCGTTCAACTTGCCAGCTCCTGGGCTTTCGTTTCGAGGAGGGCTGACCACCGTTCCGTCTTGTCAAAAATCCGGCGCTTGGGAGAACAAGCGGCGTCACCGGACACAGGCGTTGTGAGCTTTCCTCACATCACGGCCGCTTATCGTCTGCAGAAAGGTGCCGGAACGAGGCAGCGGATTTAGAGCCCTTCAGTCGCCGGCGTCTCCACCCCATGGACCTGCACCGTTTTCGCGCAGGACCATGACCGCCAGGCGCTGACAGTCACAGCCACGGGCCTTGCCCACTGGGCTGTCTCATAGGGTGGCAACATGATGGATGCACAAGTCGAGGCCGCCTACTCAAAGCGTGCGGTGGAATACGTTGCCAGATTCGGATCGGTGGAGACCACACATCCAGCTGATCGGCAGCTCATAGCTGATTGGGTCGCGCCATTAGTGGGGCCGGTGATAGACGCGGGATGCGGACCCGGGCAGTGGACCAAGTTCCTCGCCGGCCAGGGGGCCGACGTCGAAGGAATCGATTTGGTGCCGTCGTTCATTGAACAAGCGAAAATTCGATTCCCCGGCATCCCGTTCCGGGTAGCCTCCCTCACAAGTCTTGGGGTCCCGGAAGGCCATGCGTCCGGCATCCTTGCTTGGTATTCACTGATCCACTTGGAACCCGACCAGGTTTCCGCTGTTCTCGAAGAGCTGGCGCGGCGGTTGGCTCCCGGTGGAAGTCTCCTAATTGGTCTATTTGAAGGGGACAAAGTGGAGAGGTTCCCACACGCTGTAACTCCTGCATACTCATGGCCAGTGGAAGATTTCACCCGGATGCTAGAGGCGGCCGGCCTCGAGAAGGTTGCGCATGAGAGACGAACTGACCCTGGTCATCGGCCGCATGCCGCAATCAGCGCACGCCGGAGCTTTTCATAAGTTTGGCGATCACACATGTCTCACTTCCCAGGCACTGAGGCGGCCCCCCGTATGACTCGGCCGAGTATCACTCCCTTCGCCACCGATGGATCGTGAGCGGATCCAACGATATTAGGGCGTCGTTCATTCTGGCCATGTCCTCACTAAGACTTGCCCGCTCGTCACGCCGGGGCGGGGCGGGGAGCTAATGAAGGAGTGCAGACGACTTCTGACATTCAGCGCAGACGACTTCTGAAAATGACAGATTTCACAGGAATCAGGATCCGGAGGCACAGAGCCAGTGAGACGTCTCGATTCCCAAGGGTTATGTGACGCGCCCTGGGACCACTCAGCGCAAGTAGGAGAGATCCGGGTCCAAGTCGATCTCAATCCCGATCTGTGGGCGTCGCTGCTGCGACATTTGGCCATAAGCCCCGACCGCACCCAGCTGGTTCTCCTGGCCCACCTGCGCGACATCCAAGATCCGAACGATCTGCCACCCTCTTAGGTCAGGGTGCAGACGACCAACTTAGAGGAATGATCAGGGGTTCTCGGATCGCCTGGCCTTCACGCGTTCCAGACTCTTGCGGAGGCTGCCCTTGGCTGAGGGCCTTCGGCGATCGAACAGCTGCTCCAGGAACGTAAGCGCAACCACGATTAGCTCGAGGATGAAGTCAACGATCATGCGAGTCCCGTCTTTGGCCAAGAATCTGAAGCACTGTTGAGGTCAGCCTGTCCCAGCTTCCTCACGCTGGCAACTCCGGGGGTCACATTTCCGCTCGCAACAACGACGGGTTCCCCGCTGTCTTGCTGTAGCCTGCATCTTCTTCATTCGCCCAGCCTTATGTAAACGGAACCGCGCAAAACCGCCATCTCAAGCTGCGATTTAACTGCCATTCCGAGTTAACAGTCACAGCGGGGGCTGCCACTTTTTCTTCATTGAGCCAATTTTCCGCGGCAGGACGTCGCGCCACTTCGATGAGCTATCGATCTCGGGATTCTCGATTCGATGCTTTCTCGGAATCCTTCGTTATTGATAGCGAACGACTGCTACAGCGGAAGAGACAACGAGGTTTGTTGTTGCGGACGCACAGACAGTGGGTGAGGACCATCCAAGCGCAGTTGCCTGCATTCAGAACTGAGCTGCTGCGGAGTTCTCGGACAGTGGGCGCTGCCGATCTCGGCGGTCAACCTTCGTCCCCAGGCTGCGCGGCTCCTCCGGGGCAGCCGCGCAGCCTGTGGTCGACGGATGTGTTACTGATTCCGTGGATTACCGGCTTTGGCTCAGCTGGCCGCAGGCTACCGGCAGTGTCGCCCAGGCCGGAAGTCCGGGCAGGGACGCAACCGTGGTTGGCAGCGGGTCGGTCGGATTGATGCCGTGGATGACCACGTGCCGATCCCCCAGCTTCAGTGCCTGCTTGAGTTCTGATTGCAGGTGGGACTTGGAGGCCTCTTCACTGTAGTGGTAGCTGCCGGACGCGTCCGCCACCGGGAAATCGAGTGAGGGCGCGAAGCTGTTCAGGTCGCTGTCCAGGGAGATCAGAATCGGCCCATACTTGGGCAGACCTTCGATAACGTCCACGAAGCTGTCGTGATTCACGTCATCGCTGGCATTGGGGCAGGTGGTCCCGGCGTGGATGTGCTGCGGGTGGAGCGTTCCGGCGGTGACCCCTTGGACGTCCACAGTGACGGTTATATCGTCACCGTTGACTGTGATGACAGCGGTCCCGCTCGCTGACGGAATCGTGTAGGTTGTGCCGGAAACAGTGTGCGCGCCGGCGTTCAACGGTGACAATTGAGCTACGAATTCCTGGTTCGGCACCGACTTGTTGCCTGGCCCGGAAGCCGCAGGTGCCCCTGCCGCGGTGAGCAGGACAAGCCCCACCGTCACTGTCCCGCACAATACTGCTGATCTGCGCATGATGTCTCCTCAAAGGATCACCGTCTCGCCATAGCCTCATCCAGTGGCGGGTCCGGCTTGCACTCAAGGAACGGCGCCAGCCCATGCGGGGTGACGACCGCCCCCGGCATGTAGCCTGAAAATACCATACAGCGGGGGTCGCAGGCGATAGCCCCGGCCCGGCAACGACAAAAACTGTTCGAGGCAGAAGCAGGTCCAAGGAAAAATTAGGGACACGACACCCTCCGGTGCACATCGAAGCACTCATCGAGGTGCTGGACGCAGCGGGAACCCCACCCAAAGACGGTTGGCTGGTGACCTCCACCCACTGGCAGAACCTCTTGTGCGACGGGCAGGACGGATGCTGCCCCGCCTACCCGCTGGACATCATCACGGACAGCGCCCTGAACGCCGAGATGGTCTACCGCGGCAGCCCCTACAACCAGAGCGCGGGCGCGACCTACGCCCCCTTACGGACAGCCGAATCTTTCTCCTAGTCCGACTCGATGTGTCTCATAACTCCTGTGTCCCAAATCCCTAGCGATGCAAGACAGCCCACGGACACAATGGGCGGCTGTGCAGACGGCTTTGGACATTCCGTGCAGCCGACTTCGAAAACTGACACTTTGGACGAGTTGGCTGGTTTGTAGCTAATACGGTCGTTTTAGACATGCGGCTATGCCCCACTTAGAGGTCCGCCTTCGAGCCCACGGAACCTCAGCTGCCCCGGGTCCAGGTTATCGTTCCCATTCGTATTCCCAGTTCAGGCGCCCGTTTATCACGGACGGCCTGGCTGAGAATGCTAGTCGTCCTGTTCGCAGACCGGACAGAGTATCGTCCAGGTGCTCTTCAACGGATGACCAGATGGCGGGGCGGTAATCCGCCAGATCCTTCTGATATTCGCGGACGCAGCCGTGCTCCGCGCCTGTCCTGAGATCGACGAAGAGAAGGTCGCCGCTGTTGTTGTCTGCGATCGGCAGGTATGAGGAGATGAACATGCCGGCAGTCGTGCCGGCGTCGAGGCCTTCAACTCTGGCTGCGTCATAGGGTTTCGTAGGTTCAGGATGAGTGCTTTGGGCTACCAGGTTTCGGGTAAGTGGGGACCTCATGTGCCGTTCAAATTCCGCATTCGCCTCTGCCGAAATTTGCGCCCAGATGCTCAGCAGCATCTGCCGCTTTTCCTCCGCTTCGGCCAAGGACAGTGGTCGATAGAGCGGAAAAATATATCCCGCCGTTGACGGTTCTGCACCATCGAATAGACGGTACAGCGTCGACAGATCGCTCGGCCAACCGTTCGGCGCGGCCTGTTCAAACGAGCGGATGAAGGATTCCGGTACAGGGCCCCGTATGGTTTTGGCTGTCACCGGTGCGTTGATGTTCAGCCAGCTGACAATGCCTGTCCAGAGTTCCGATGTCCCCATGGGTCGAATCTACGCGCCTTGGTCCTTCTCCGCAGGCTCGATCTCAGACTAGAGCAGGTGTCTGGCGATTGAGTCTCGTCAGACCGTTTTTTGAGGGTCAGAATTGCGCCGCTGTTCGCACCGCACCGCCTGCGGTGTGACCAGCAAACCCCGGTCCGGGGACTGCAACGGCGGGCACCGGATGTCGCCGAAGGAGCAGAAGACGCAATATTGGCGGCGCAGGGCTTTTGAAGAATCTCTCCGGGCGGGCATGAGAGGCCTGCCGGCCCAACTCAGCAGCCGGCCGTGCAACGCTGGCTGGTAGTCTACTGAGCCCAACCGCAGAACGCCCCCGTCCAGAAATGTCTGAGCGGGGGCCTTCAAGCCGTTAGGCCGTCTTTGACGCGGTCACGGGATACTGGCCAGAGCCGTGGCCTGAACGATTTCAGAGCGAGGCTGCTGTGTCCAGGAAACCTCTATGGATGTTACGGTGCGAGCGGGTTGGTGTAATTGAAGGTACCGGGGAATGAGGTACTGGCACCGGACGTCGTGTCGGTGATCACCACGTTCGAGTAGGTGACGGAGACGAAGGTGACAGTCTGCCCTGGAGGGCAGCTGAAGCCCAGCGCCGTGGCGCTCGGTGGAGTCAGTGTCAGTGATCCGGTGATGTTCCCGTTTTTGTCAGCCGTGAACGTTCCGCTCGTGCTGACGTCCGTTTTTGTGGTGGTCTTGTTCGACGCTTTCGGGTTGTTGCCGCCGCCGTTGACGCACTCGTAGGTCGTCACTGCCGTCGCCGAGACCGTGACGGTCTCGACGGCGCCGGATGACAGACCTGCTTCCTTGAAGCTGACGACCAGGCTCGAGCCCGAGAGAGTCGCGCTTGTCGCGTGCTTAATGAAATGAGGACTTCCGGCAGCCGTTGCCGGGCTGCTGAACAGGAATAGCGCCGTAACGAGGGCGGCGATGATTGCAAAAATTCGCTTGTACATCAATGTCTCCTGTAGCAAAAGTGGTCAGACTTGGCCTCCGCTAATCAGCGGGGGAAAAGGACCCCCAGCCAGTCCCAACAGTTGCTCGTCGGGTTTCTGCTCTCAGCAGTCCCGACCCCTCAAGACAACACCTTCCGGACCGGTACCACAAGAGCACGCACTTCGTCCCGATTTTTAGCGAAGTCCCCAGCTGCGGCCACAGGAACGAAGCTCAATGGGAGGCATCCTGTTTGCTCGTCTCGTCTCGCCGTCCTCGGTGGCGGCTGGCTGCTTTCAGGGCAGGGATGTTGAATCGAAGAACCGGTATTCCGTCGCGGTGGGGGCGGGGACTGTTCCGGCTGCCTCCGCTCTGTTTCGGATAAAATCGGAACGACAAACCGCCATTTCAAGCTGCGATTAACCGCCATTCCGGGTTAACAGTCACAGTTCAGGGCAGAGGAACAAGATTCCTCAGCGGCGAGGCTGAAGTTGTTCAGCGCGTAGTTCAGCACTAGGGAAAGGGATTCTGCTTCCACAGTGTCCGCGTAGTGCACGTCTGGTGTCGGCTCGCACCGGAAGACTGCCGGAAGGGTGGGATCTCCCCTCCGGATGATCGCCACTGCCTGACCGTTGTTGTCCTCCGCGACCCATTGGCGATCACCAGTCCTGCGCGCACGGCCTAAGTGGGCGGTGGCTGGGGTTTCAAAGAGGCCTGTCGCGTAGTCGGGCGGGTTCCTGTTCCGGCCATCGATGTTGGTCGGCGCCGGGAGTGAGCAGATCCAGCCGGGAGGAGCGCAGATCAGTTTCCTCAAGAGCTGGTGGATTGCTTTCTTTGATCCTGGCAGCACGGTGGCCCCTTCTGGATAGATGCCTCGTTCACCGTTTGATGACGGGCGTGACGGGCTGCCGCCTCATCGGAAGTGGATGAGGCGGCAGCGCATGCTATCCGTGGCTGTGGTGTTTAGAAGATCAGGCCAGCAGATCCTTGGCGATGATATTCCGCTGGATCTGGTTAGTGCCTTCGATGATCTGCAGCCCTTTCGCCTCACGCATGAAGCGCTCCATTGGGTAGTCCGTGCTGTACCCCTTGGCTCCGAAGATCTGCATGCCGTCCAGGGTTACCTGCATTGCAGTATCAGTAGCGAAAGTTTTTGCCATCCCGATCAGCGGGGCAGCGTCCCTGGCTGACATTCCGCCGTCGAGGACAGCCGCCGACTTGTAAACGAGGTGTCGCGACGCCTCGATCCCGATCTTCATGTCGGCCAGCATCCACTGCAGTCCTTGGAAATCGGCGATCCTCTGCCCAAAGGCCCGGCGTTCCTTGGCGTAGGCCACCGCATGGTCAAGGGATCCCTGGGCGAGGCCTAGTGCACGGGCTCCGACAAGTGGTCGCAGCTTGGTGAAGGTACTCGCAGCGGTCTTGAACCCTGAGCCCTCCGCGCCCAGTCGGTCCGTGACCGGAACGAAAACATTATCAAACTCGACCTCGCAGGATGGAATCGCCCGACCTCCGATCTTGTTCATTTTGGCGCCGCGGCGCACCCCTTCTGCTCCGGTTGGAACGACAAACGCGCTAAGGCCCTTGTGGCCGGGTCCGCCTGTACGGGCGAAAGTGACGAAGTAATCAGAAACGGGCGCGTTTCCCGCCCAGACCTTCTTGCCCGATAGCAGGTAGCCGCCTTCGACGGGGACTGCCCGGGTTTGCAGATTTGCCATGTCAGAGCCAGCATCAGGTTCGGTATTCGCAGTAGAGAAGCGAAGCGTTCCATTGGCAAGGCCGGGCAGGAATCGTGCGCGTTGCTCGGCAGTGCCTGCATCGCTGATAGCGAAGAACGGCTGCCACGTCATCATCAGCAGGTAGGAGGTGTTGTAGCATGCGCGGGTCAAACCTTCAATCGCAAGGGCGCAGGTCAGGATGCCCGACTCACGGCCGCCGTGCTCGACAGAGAACGGGAGCGCCAGCAGGTTCTTCTCCACCAGGAGGTCGAACATGTCTTGGGGATACTCACCGGTCTGATCACGCC
Organism: Pseudarthrobacter sp. RHLT3-21; assembly: GCF_059383495.1. Lineage (NCBI taxonomy): Bacteria > Bacillati > Actinomycetota > Actinomycetes > Micrococcales > Micrococcaceae > Pseudarthrobacter > Pseudarthrobacter sp. RHLT3-21. Next base: position 43,427 of record NZ_JBWZCI010000024.1, on the reverse strand, counting down.
GTGCAGCTCCCGCAGCCACAGGCCCGTCTGCCAGAACTCGGATCTCGTCCTGCAGGGCGCGCTGCTCCTGGGTTAATGCGTACTGGGCGTCTTGAACAGACGTGGTCGGTAGGGCTGTGGTGGTCATGATGGCTCCTTCAGTCTTAATTTTCGGTGTGTGGTGTGGTCATTGCTGCTGCCGGTGCGTCGCGGATAACGCCGCGTGTGACTAGCCCGTCAATGGCGGGGTTCTCCATGCCCAGACCTTGAAGGACGTCGCGGGTGTGCTCACCAAGACGCGGGGGCGGCGTCTCGACCCTGAGCCACGGCGGGTCGGTGGTGATCGGCGTACGTAGATGCCTGAGCCCGTGAATGACGGAATTGTGTGGCCGTGTGGTGCGGTCCGGTTCTCCTGGCAGGACATCACCCAGACCCAGGACCGGAGCGCAAACGACTCCGTGGACTCGCAGAGCCGTGAGCCACGTGGCTCTGGGCCGGGTGAGAAGAATCTCGGAGATCAGCGGCCGAAGGGTTGAAAGGGCCGGTCGGTCCAGGCTTTCTTCCGGGACGGGCATGCGGCGGCCGGTTGCCAGTGTGGCCGCCGCAGAAAATCCGTCAAGAGTGTCCAACTCGAGCCACAGGGCTTCGCCATCCGCACAGAGGAACGCGTCACGCACGAAGTCAGTGTTGGCCTCCTGCGGGGGCTGGCTGACGGCAGTGTGCGTGAGCAAGTCAACCTGGGCGAACAACTGCGAATCAAGAAGATTTAAGTCAATTGTTGTGCCGATGCCGGTGACGGAACGATGTCGTACCGCGGCGAGGACCGCGATTGCGGCAAGGACTCCGGCGGCAAAGTCGGGGACGCTGACGCCCATCCTGGTCGGGGCACCGCCGGCACCGGCGGTTTCTGACATGGCACCACTCAGGGCCTGGATGAGGGGATCGTTCGCAGGCTGGGACGCATAGGGACCATCTGAGCCGAACGCGGAAATGGCGCAATAGATCAACCAGGGCCGGTTCCCCCGAAGGACGCCTGCATCCACCCCCAGCCGTTCGGCTGTGCCCGGACGAAAATTGTGGATGACGATGTCGGACTCGCCAGCCAGCTTCTGAACGATTGCGAGACCCTCCGGATCCTTCAGGTCTATTGCGACGCTTCGCTTGCCCCGATTGAAGCCAAGGAAAATAGCGGACTCCTCTCCTGCGTAGACGCCTCCCATGCTGCGGCCGATCTCACCGTTTAGTGGCTCAACCTTGGTTACATCTGCTCCAAGGTCGGCCAGCAGCATGGTGCACCAGGGTCCGGCCACAAAGTGCGTCAAGTCCAGGATCCGAAGGCCGCCAAGAGGCTTCGTCATGGCGTCAGTGCTGGGGCCTGGGGCGTCCGTGTTAGGTTCGCACGCGCGGCTTCCGGAGTCAGGTCCAGCGGAGCCCAGTCCTGGTGAAGGTACCGGTAGGCTGCCTCGACGATCCAGTAATTGCCGTAGGGCATTACATCTTCGAGGGGGAATCGGGAAAAGCCTGCTCCGGCCTTTTCTGCGGGAAGCCGGCCCCAGCTGCTGTGCAGGAGTACGCCGCCGGGCGAAAGATAATTAGTGAAGAGCTCCCTTGTGATGGAAGCGGCAGCGGCAGAGGCCCAGTCCTCCGATGCAGCGTCCATGCGTGCCAACCGCAGCAGTGCATTCGCTGCGATCGAGGCGCTGCAGGAGTCTCTTGGCACTGCCGGCGCTGCCGGGTCTGCGAAATCGTAGAAAGGGACGTTGTCTTGCGGCAAATGGTCCACGTACCAGCGGCAGGTAAGGCGAGCGGCAGCAAGGAATTCGGGCTCGGATGTGGCTTGGAAGGCGTTGACGTAGTTATGCATCGCCCATGACTGTCCCCGGGACCACGTTGTCGTGTCGCTGTAGCCCTGCATCGAATATCGACGGGCCGGTTCTGCAGTCCCGAGATCGAATTCGATTGCTTGGTAGGCCGAGCCATCCGCTCGGATAATCCCGCAGTCGAGCAGTCGCCGGTTGTGTCGGACAGCGTAACTAGCCAGTCCGGGCTCCTGCGCCGCCGCAAAGTAGAAAGGGAGTAGGTTCAGGCCGGTATCGATGACGGCGCGGTTCACGCCGTTGACCTGGAAGAACACGCCGATTCTCTCGTCGAAATTCTTCGAATACTGACGTGTCGCCTCCAGCGCGGTGCCGGTCAACTCCTCGTCGCCTGTCAGTCGAGCGCCGAGGCAGGCAGCGTAGAAAAGATCACTGCCCGCTGCAGAGAATCTTGGCGGTTCTTTGGCCAAGGCATCGGCGACGATGGTCGACAGCTTCAATGCAGCAGCCCGTACCCGTTCGTCGTCGAAGTGATCGGCAACCAGCCACAAGCGTCCGGTGAGGAATCCGACCCACTGAAAGGTGGACCATGAATGCGGAAGATACTTTTCTGATGCGGTATAGCCGCCGGTGTTGTAGCTGAATGCAGGAACGGTGCCCGCCGGCGAGTCTTCGATAATACGAAGAACCGGGTCGAGGCCGGATCGGATGCTTTCCAGGGCCCGTTGGGCCAGGCCTTCAAGTGAAGGAATGGATGAGTTGGTTTCCGTTGTCATGGGTTTCCTTCTAGCGTTCGTGGCCGAGTGGTGCCGGAGCAGGGTCGTCAGCGGGCGTAATATTGGCTACTTCCATGAGGCTGGCCAGGGATTTTGGAGACAATCCGGCCGCCTCCAGGACTTCTAGGGTGTGTTCTCCCAGGAGCGGGGGAGCTTCGCGGACGGGAGGACGTTTCCCGTCAAAGCGCATGGGCAGGGCTATGGTCTGCAGTGTTCCCAGCGTCCGATGTTCGACGTTTGCGATGAGCTCGTTGTGAAGAACCTGGGGGTCCGACATCGCTTCTGAGAGGCTGTTCACGGGGGCGCAGGGGACCCCGGCGTCCTGCAGAATACGAAGCCAGGCCTTGCTTGGTCGCTGGGACATCCGCTCGCCGAGGTGCCGGGCCAGCTTCTCCCGGTGGGCCACTCGTCCCACGTTGGATTCGTAGCGCGGGTCGTCGGTGAGCGCAGGTTCGCCCAATGCCGAGCACAACAGGCGCCAGAATTTGTCGTTGATAATGGCGATATACACGTACCGTCCGTCGCTACAGCGAAACGCCTGATACGGCGAAAATTGCGGATGGGCACTCCCGAGTCGGGGCTGGTCCTCACCGTTTATCAGGAACTCTTGGGCCCGGGGGCCAAGCGCGAACACTTCGACGTCGAGCAGGTTGAGGTCGACCTGGCATCCTTGGCCATGGCGCTGCCGTCCCACGAGAGCGGCGAGAATTGCAAAGCCTGCCATCATGCCGGCACCGAAGTCCGGAACGCTCACGCCCTGGCGGGACGGCGGACCGTCTTCCTCGCCCGTGATGGCCATGGCACCGGAGAGTGCCTGAATGATTGGATCATTGCCGGCGAGGTCAAGGTATGGGCCGGAATCACCAAATGCGGAGATGGAGGCGTAGACGAGCCCAGGATTTTTAGCTGCCAGAGTCTCACGGTCAACACCGAGCTGCGCAGCCTTACCCGGCCGAAGGTTCTCGACCACGACGTCGGCGTGTTCGGCGAGGCTGTAGAACGCCTCGCGTCCTTCCGCTTGTTTCAGGTCCAGCGCGACACTGCGTTTGTTTCGATTGAGCGAAAGAAAGACTGCGCTTTCGTCGGCTGCGTAGACATTTCCGGCCTGGCGGGACATATCCCCGGTTTCAGGCTTCTCGATCTTGATGACGTCGGCACCGAGGTCCGCAAGCACCATCGTGCACCAGGGACCGGCGGCGAGATGACTCAGGTCGAGTACGGTGATGCCCTGCAGCGGCAGATGTGCAGTCATGTTTACTCCAATGTTTTCTATATAGGAATGCGGTTCATCTTTTGGCCGATTTTTTGGCAGCGATGATCCCGATAAGTGTTAGGGCGAGGACATCGGGCAGTGGCCGATGAAGCGCCTGGTGCTAGCGCGGGGCTTCCAGAGCCTCCGAGACCGCGGACGCGGCCTTGATAACCTGCTCACCTAGGTCCCGCTCGAGACTCGCAGGTACAACTGCGCCGAGATAGGTGAGGCTCAGAGCGGCGACGACGGCTCCAGTGTGGTCACGAACGGGGGCTGCAAATCCGGTAATGGCCGAGTGCAGTTCCCGGCGATCCAAGGCGTAGCCGCGTAGGGACTGTTCGTGAAGATCCTGGGTCAGTGCTTCGGCGCTGACCAGCGTGTGCTCCGTTATCGCAGTGAATTCGTGGTCGGCCAACCACTGCTCGCGCTCGGCCTCCGGCATGGCACTGATCAGCACCTTGCCCAGGGACGTGGCGTGCGCCGGCATACGCGTTCCCACGTGCGTGATGAGCTGCACCAGGCTGTCTCGGTTCTCGACCTTTTCGATGAAGACTACTTCATGTCCGTCCAACACGGCGAGGTTGCAGGTGGAGCCTGTCCGGCCGGAGAGCTCCTCCATGGCAGGCCGTGCCAGGTCAGGCAAGTCGCCAATCTCCAGTGCAGCGGCGGCTAGGGAAAACAATCGCAGGCTCAGTCGGTAGCGATGGTTTGCATCGCGGACGACGAAACGCTTGGCCAGCAACGTCTGGAGCAAACCGTGGACGGTGCTCTTCGGCGCGCCGAGTAGCTGGGCTATTTCGACCATCCGAAGCGGCGTTTTCTGTTCGGAGAGCAACTCGATCAGTGAGGCCACGCGTTCAACGGAACGAACGAAACCGTTGTCACTTACCATCGAAGATCTCCTTTGCCGCATCGACGCCGCGGGGGCCAAGACTTGCGGCCGTCCGAGAAAGGCCGTTGGGTGAATTTCCGGTCACGGGATGTGCGGGCGGTCGCCCTTCCAGGACTGCCAACGAGTTCTGTATGGCCATCATCGCCATCCGAGTCCTCGTCTGCTCGCCTGCACTCCCGATATGGGGGGTCAGGACCACATTAGCCAAGTTTAGGAGTCCTGGATGTATCCGAGGTTCGTGTTCGAAAACATCCAGTCCCGCCCCCCGGAGCCTGCCTGTCCTGAGTGCGTCGACGAGGGCGCTCTCATTGATCAGCGGTCCCCGGGCCGTATTGATGACAACGGCTCCGGGCTTCATCGCGGCAAACTGTTCCGGGCCCAGCATGTGGTACGTGCGTGAGTTCAGCGGGGCGTGAAGTGAGAGTACATCTGCCGTGGCCAGGAGCTGGTCGAGCGGCATGCGTTCGACCTCGCCATCGCTCGCCGATGCTGGGCTGCCCAAGGCTATGACCCGCATCCCGAAGGCTCGGGCGCGCCTGGCCATTGCTGCCCCGATGCGCCCGTAACCGACGATGCCCAGCACCTCGCCGGCAAGGTCACGGCCAATGAACAGCCGCGGTCCCCATGCCCAGGCTTCGCCGCGTCGCAGAAAGGCGTCGGCTTCGACGACGCGGCGGTTGACGGCGAGCAGCAGGGCGAAGGCCAGATCCGCGGTCGCGTCGGTCAGAACGTCCGGCGTATTGGTCACAACCACGCCGCGACGCCCGGCCGCATCGAGGTCGACGTTGTCCGTACCGACAGAGACAGCAGAAACCACTTCCAGCTGTGGTCCGGCATGCTCGAAAAACTCCTCGTCGATTTTCTCGGTCAGGAAGGTCACCACCGCAGCGGCACCGCGGACCGCCTCCAGGAACGGCGCGCGCGCCGGAGGCAAATCCCGGTCCGGGTGAACCACAAGCGCTCGACCTGAGGCCCGCAGCCTCTCCATGGGGGTCGGACCAAGATCACGGCTGACATAAAGGTGCCCGATGGGCATGATTGCCTCCTTGAGGAATTGAAGTCGGATAGCGTTCGTTGCTTAGAGCAGTCCGGCCGCGGTACCGATAACCAGTAGCACTACGAACACGCAGACGAACACTATGAACAGGGCAGCAAGTCGTTTGATCAGCACGGGGAAAACCTCCTGTCAGCCGAAGAACTGGACGGCGTAGGCGCCGGCCATTCGAACCGAGAAATACCCGTAGAACAGCACCGCAACGATCATGGCGGCAAGACGGAATCCTTTGAGGCGGATCGCGGTTGGAAGCGCAGTGCGGTTCAGCCGAATCAGCAGGCCGGTGTATACGAACATGATCACTCCACCGAGAACCGCGGAAACCACGAGCAGTGTGAGCGGCTGGTCAAAGCCGGCCAACAGAATCGTCGAGCCGACTATGACCAGGCCCCAGACGCACAGAAAGTAGATGCGGCTTTCAGTCCAGCGCGTGCTTTTCTGCAGGTAGACGGTCTTGAGCACATCGGCGATAACCCTGCTGACATAGTCGACGTTGGCAAGGGCCGAAAGCATCAGACCGAAGCCGCCGACTGTCCAGAATAGCACCCCGAACCAGGGTCCGACGGTTTCTTTGAGTGCATCGCCCATTCCTTCAATGAAGATCAGGTTTCCTGCACCCGGCAGCTCTTTTCCGTAGATGGTGGAGTACGCCATCATGGAGAGAACGAAGATGGACAGGATCGTCATTGCCCAGAAAGTCACAAGCTGTTCAATGTTGGCCACACGCCACCACCCGCGGAAGCGCTTGAGGTTAACTTCGTCTTGCCGCATCATGCTGCCCACTGAGGCCTGGGCAACGTCCTCGCCGGTCACAGGGGACGCGATTCTTGGGATGTGAACGCCCATGCCGTATCCCTTGTCCCTGATCCAGTTGCTCTGAGCGAGATTGGATAGGGCGCCGGCCCCTGCGAATGCGAGGGCGCCGAGGACAACAGTCGGGTTCAGATTCCCTGGCAGCTCACCCAGGCCAGTACCGATGCTCATGACGGCCACGTCCAGTTCACCCCAAGCACGCGCGCTGACCGCGAACACGATCGCAATGATCAGAAAGAGCAAAGTCACGATGACTTTGAAACTTTCGAGCTTTTCCACGGTCTTATAGACCACTGGCGATGCCGTCAACGTAATGGCGATGGCCAGGAGTGCCACGATAGCGATCCACTTTGAGCTGGACGGTTCCAGGCCGAAGGCAAAGCCGAGCGTTGTAGCACCGCTGGTTGCCCATCCCGGCCAGACGACGGTGATAAAGGCCGAGATCGCCATCACCAAGCCCCACGGTTTCCAGAGGCGGACGAAGCCAGCGATCGCCGTCTCGCCTGTCGCCAGGGTCCAGCGTTCAATTTCCATGTTGAGGAAAAACTGGATGGTGACTCCGACGACTGCCAGCCAGAGCAGTGTCAACCCGGCTTCAGCGGTGATGTAGGGCCACAGGATGTATTCCCCGGAACTGATGGCAAGACCGGTGAGAATCAGGCTCGGTCCGATCACTTTCCGCAGTGGGAGGGGCTCCGGCATATCCTTGTACCGCATTGGGGGTAGGTTCTTGCTGGGGACCTCGGGCGCGAATTCGCTTTCGCTTTTGACGCGTTGTTCCGTCATTGGAACTCTCCTCGCTAGTTATGGTCGCCTTGTGTGCCTTCACGGCGTGTGCCGTCGTCCCTGCCGAAGGGCGGGGACAAGCGCTGCGCGGCGTTGCGCAGCGGTTCACGGCTAGTCGGACCCACCATAAGGTGCGCTATGGCCGGCGAGTCGATCTGCGGCCAGTCAGATGCTCGGCTTGAGGTAAACGACTTTGGTTTGGGTGAAGAACTCGGCGTTAGTAAGCCCGATGGAGAATGCTCCGCTGCCGGATTCCTTGACTCCTCCAAAAGGGACATGGGGCTGGCTGAGGGTTCCGTGATTGATGTGCACCATCCCGGCTCGAACCTCGCGGCTGAATCGCATTGCCACTTCGAGGTCCTGGCTGAAGACCACGGCTGCCAGGCCGTACTCCGTGTCGTTGACTATGCTAATCGCCTCTTGTGCGTCACGGACGCGGATGACGGTGAGGACCGGACCGAAGATTTCCTCGCGGGCGACAGCCATGTCTGAAGTGACATGGTCGAATATCGTCGGCGGATGGTAGAGGCCCTCGGGCACCGGACGGTGCGGGGTTGTGCGGACGGCACCTTCTTCGGCGCCCAGCTGTACATACTTCTGGACGCGCTTGAGCTGTGAATCGTTGACCAATGGGCCGACAATTGTTCCTTCTGCATCGCCTGGGCCCACTTTCATCCCGGACCATGCCTCCGTGAGGAGGGCGACTAGCTCGTCGGCGATTTCCTCCTGAACAATCACCCGACTGATTGAGGTGCAGCGTTGTCCGGTCGCCTGAATGGCTGCGTTCGTAATCTCAGAGGCCACCTGACGCAGATCCCCGGCGCTGTGAACATACGCGGCATTTTTTCCGCCAAGTTCGAGCTGGACGGCACCCAAACGGCGGCCGACCGTCTCACTGACAGTGCGGCCCACTCCAGTTGAACCGGTGAACGACACTCCGGCAACCCTGGGGTCAGCGGCGAGCTGCGACCCCACCGTTGATCCCCGGCCCGATACGACGTTAAGTACGCCAGGCGGCAGCCCGGCATCACGCAGGAGCGCCGCGAGGGCAAGCGCCGTCAAAGGAGTCTCGAGCGCCGGCTTGAGGACGACCGTGTTGCCGAAAATGAGCGCCGGGGCGATCTTGCGCAGGGGCGCAACCGCCGGAAAATTCCACGGGGTGATGGCTGCAATGACGCCGACCGGCTCCCGGTCCGTGTAAATGAGTTGACCGGGAACCCTGCTGGGGATGGTGGTGCCATGGATTCGGGTGCCCTCGCCAGCTGCGTAATCCAGTTCGAGGCGTGCGCGTCCCAGTTCGCCCCGCGACTCCGCGAGAGGCTTCCCCATTTCCCGGGTCATCAGCCGTGCCAGTTCCTCCAGGTTTTCTTCGATGAGTTCGCTCCAGCGGCGCAGGATGTCGCCGCGGACAGGTGCGGGGGTGGCGGACCAGCCCGGAAAAGCGTTGACGGCGGCTTCGATGGCTGCGTCGACGTCCTCTGGAGTGGAATCGGGTACGACGCCGACGACGTCATCCCGGTCCGCGGGGTTCAGAGCGTCCACGGGCGCTCCGGTGCTGGCCGTCCAGACGTTATTGATGAAGTTTACGCGCTGCGGATATTCTAGGGTCTGCTGGTCAATCATGTTTTTGTTCCTTCACGAGTTGGTGCCACGATCGGTGGGCTGTCAGCGGGTCATATGTTGGACGACGAGTCCGGAGTCAACCCACTGGCGGTCCCAGCTGTCTGTGCTGATGGCCAGGGTCGTGAGGCGTTCGCGCTCAACGACGGCCTCGGCTTCGGCCACCACCGCAGTGGCGCGGTGGCGTGGTATGAAGACGATGCCGTCCTCGTCTCCGACTACCAGGTCGCCCTGGGACACGGCCGTTCCGCCGATGGCGATGTTGCCACGGATCACTCCGGGCCCGTCCTTGTAGGGGCCCAGATGGGAGACTCCACGGGCGAAGACCGGGATATCAAGGGCGGCGAGCTCGGAAAGGTCCCGCACAGCCCCGTCGACGACTATTCCGTTGACGCCCCTGCTCTGGGCGAAGCTGCCCAGCAGGCCGCCCACGATCGCCCGGTCCGTCTGGCCTCCGGCGTCAATGACAAGTATGTCCCCGGCCACTGCAAGGTCGGCTGCCTTGTGCACCACGAGATTGTCACCGGCGCGGGTCTGTACTGTCAGTGCCCGGCCGACCAGGCGAACGACCTGTGAGCCGCTGGAATTGCCGACAATGGGAGCGAGGCCAACGGCTCCCCCGAAGCGCTGCATGGCGTCAGAAAATGCCGCAGTAGGAAGTTTGGCGCAGCGGGCGAGTAGCTCATCGTCAACTGGGGCAACGTCCTCGTATACGAGGCAGGTTCCGGGCATTTCAGTTTCCAACCAGAGCAGGCCGCAGAACCGCTTTCATGACCTTGCCTGCCTGGACGTGCTCAATCGCCTCATTGGATTGCTCCAGCGGGTACTCGGTGAGGATGCTGGCGAGGTCAAATTCCGCCAGGAGCCGCGGGAGGGTTGTGATGTAGCGGATGAAGTGCTGCGGGGAGAAGCCCCATGATCCTTGGACGGTCAGCTGTTTGCGCGTGATGAAGTGGGGGTTGATCGGCGTGGTGCCATGGTCGGTGTACTGTCCGATGACGCAGTACTGGGCGCCTGGGCGTGCCATGTCAATCCCTTCGGCCACTGCGGAAGGGATGCCGGCACATTCGATCACGACGTCCGCTCCGAGGCCCAGCGGTGTCAGTGCCTTGACGGCGGCGACGCGGTCCTCGGAGCTCGTCCCGTCCGTGACGTCGAAGTGCGCATGCCCCACCCCGAGCTGTGCCGTTGTCTCAAGCCGCGATGCAGGTCCGCCGACGATGATAACTTTCCCCGCTCCGGACAGCTGAGCGTAGATTGCCGCTGCAACACCGACGGGTCCGCTTCCTTGAACGACGACCGTGTCGCCGAACCTGATTTTGGTCTCGTAGAGGACGCCGTGCACTGCGGTGGGTCCGGCGCAACCGAGCGGGATGACGTCGCGGGGAGTGATGCCTTCCGGGAGCTTGACGAGGGTAGTGCCCGGCTGCAAGTACATGCTGTCCGCCCAGCCTCCCGAAAGTCCCGGGAAAGTGTCGGCTGACTGGTTGATCCCGTAAATACGTCGGGAGCCGACACACAGGGTCGGCTGTTGTTCAACGAGGCAGTACTTGCAGCGTCCGCACGCGATGCTGTTCTGCCAGGCTACGGCGTCACCGACCGCGAGCTTCGCGCCCAGTACGTCGTGGGTCAGGCCAGCACCGAGCGCGGCGATCCGACCCACTGTTTCATGACCGAGCACAACGGGCGTGGGAATGGGCAGCCGTCCGGCCTGCAGATGGACGTCCGTGCCGCAAATTCCGGCGAACTCCACATCGACGATCGCGGCGTTTTCGCCTGGTTCCGGAATCTCAAAGGTCCGAAGCTCAAACGGTGTTTCAAAGGCTGAAAGTACTACGGCCCGGCTCTGCCTAGTCATTGATAAGTCTCCTCGTTGTGACCCTTGAAAATCGCTCGGGTTCGCATCTGGGAACCCGGTTCGTAATAAGGTAACTTCTATCTCAACCGAAAACAAGGGTTTCCGTGTCCCACGTCACGAGTACCCCATGAGGAGGACCTATGCATGTCTTGGCAGCACCGGACAAGTTCCGAGGCTCTGCGAATGCCTCAGACGTCGCAGAAGCCATGGCCTCCGCGGCCCGCGCACTCGGCCACACTGCCGAGGCCCTCCCACTTGCAGATGGTGGAGAGGGCACCCTAGAGGCCCTGGGCGGTGCCACCGAAGCGTCTGTAGTCGCAGGACCAAACGGACGCCCCTGCCGAGCACCCTGGCGCCTCGTTGACGGAGTCGCTGTCATCGAAATGGCCCGAGTTTCGGGTCTCGCATTGCTGCCCACAGGCACGAACGATCCGATGAACGCCACCACGTCGGGAACTGGACAACTCATCCGGGAAGCATTCGATAGAGGAGCCCACCGCGTAGTTCTTACCCTCGGCGGGTCTGCAACAACCGATGGCGGAATCGGAGCCGTGCGAGAGGTCTCCTCAATCCCGGCCGGAGCCGAACTGATGGTGGTGTGTGATGTAAATACCGCCTTCCGGGATGCAGCCAGGGAGTTCGGTCCCCAAAAAGGCGCCTCGCACCACCAAATTGCCGAGCTGACTGAACGGCTGGACGTAGTCGCAGCCACGTACTTGGGCCAATTCGGCATTGACGTAAGCACTGTCCCGGGGGCTGGGGCGGCCGGAGGGCTCGCCGGCGGCATGCTTGCCCTCGGTGGAACTCTTGTTCGTGGGTTCGACTACGTTGCGAATGCTCTCGGTCTTGACAACGCTCTAGAAAGAGCTGATTTTGTCCTGACAGGAGAGGGCTTGATGGACCGTCTATCATTCCAGGGCAAGGTCGTAGGCGGAGTCACGTCTCGGGCAATGGCTCGCAACGTAGGATTGGGGGCCGTCGTAGGAGATATCGGGCCGGGCTTCTCCGCTCCTATCCCTACGCATACCCTGGTGGAGGAAGTAGGCCGCGAGCAAGCCTTCCTCAACACGCTCGCAGCCGTCCAGCAGGCCACCACACAGCTCATCCTGAAACTTGAATCAGTCAAAGACGGCAGGATTCAACCGTGGTGGTCAGCCACGAGAGATGGGTGAACAGCACAAAAGCCGGTCTAATTCAGGCTGCTTGGATCGAGATCGGGGGCTGCGTGCCCGGAAGTCTGAACCTGGGCCAGGCTGCCAGCAAGAGCACGAAAACCGCCACCACAGTCTTGGCTACTGAGGGCGTAACAGCGATTCTTGAAACCCTTCTGCAAGGAAGTGGCGGTTGAACCGAAGTGCCCCACGCTGAGCGAGTTTCCTTGGTTGGCGGATGGACAGACATTGCAGCTGGACGTCGGATGCAACCATGCTGTGAAGGGACGAGGGTCAAGTAGAAAACGACCCTTACTGACGTGGTCCGTAACACCATCCTGGATGGCTAGTGGCTCACCGTCAGGGCCGACGGCAAATGCACCGTTATGGCTGTAGTTAGGGCCGGGCATGCCAAACGCCGACGGCGGCGGAATCCGGCGCAGACGGTCAGAACCCGAGTTCGCTATGAAGGGTGGTCGGTAGTCGCGGGGGAGCGTTATTGACCGTCCGGTTAGGGCATACCCCAACCAAACGTCAGGAAGGAACCTGCGCCATGTCAGGCTATGGTCGTCTTTCCGTATGGTTGACGTTCGGTACCGGGGTTCTTGGAACTCAGCCTGACACGCGACAGATGCGCTGATATCGCCGTTCGGACCTATGTGACGCCTGACCCGTCCGCGGTCCTCACCGATGGCAGGGGAGTGGTGGGTGTCGAAGATGGAAAATCTGCCACTTCGCGGGTCATGGCTACAGGGTTTGAACTGTGCAGATTAAGAAAGCAGGGCTGTCAGATCAGTCTTTATGATCCGGTTTTTGGATAGTTGAGAGTGCAGCGTGGATCGCGTTGAAATATTGAAGTCTGGTGTCATAGTCCCTGGCCTTTGCAGAGGGGAGGAACCTGTCGTTTCGTTCAGATGAGGCCATGAGTTTCCGGCTGTCGGGGTTCCATAGGGTTCCCAGGTGGTTTGCAAGGTCGTCTCCGATGGCGGTGCCCCTACGTGTCAGGGTTGGATGAGGCCAGCGGCTCATAGCAAGTTCGTCTAATCCGTAGGGCGAGAATCAGGAACATCAGCAATGTCTATCTCCACGATTTCCCCGGTGCGGGAAGATGGGTCCATGAGTAATGCTGGCCCCCGCGCCGGTGGGCCGTCCCCTCGAAGGTCGTTCACCCCGGCACAAAAATTGGCGTACTTGGATGCGTATCAGCAGGCCTGTGACGATGGCACCGGCGGCGGGGCATACCTGCGCCGCGAGGGCCTGTATTCATCCCAAATCACCGAGTGGCGCAAGCTCCGTGACGCCGGCGTCCTGGAGGGCAAGAAGCCCGGAGAAAAGATCGGCAAGCCCACTGCTGAACAGGCAGAAATTGGACGTCTACGTCGGCAGCTGGAGGTGAGCGAACGCAAGCTGGCACGGACTGCGGCTGCGTTGTCGATTATGGAAAAAGCACGACTGCTTTTGGAGGATATCTCCGAAAGCGCGGAGCAGCAGCCCTGGTACAAGAAACCCTGATGTCTGCCTACACCGCCCTCACCCAAGCGGACATCCCAACCAGGGAAGCGGCCGTGATTGCCGGGATCTCCAGGGCCACAGCGACCCGCAAACCCCGAACCCCGGCGGAAGACCCGCTGCCTGCCCCGGCACCGGTAAATAAGCTCTCAGCGGCCGAGCGTGCCCACATCCTGGCGACCGTGAACTCGAAGGATTTCATCGACCTGCCGCCGGTGCAGATCTATGCCCGGCTCCTGGATGAAGGCATCTATTTGTGCTCAATCTCCACGTTCTACCGCGTCCTGGAGGAGAACCGGCAGGTCAAGGAACGCCGTCGACAGGCACGCCACCCGGCCCGGGCCATCCCGGAGTTGGTCGCGACCTTACCCGGGCAGGTTTACACCTGGGACATCACCAAGCTCGCCGGCCCGATCAAGGGCAAATACTACGATTGCTACGTCATGATCGACATCTATTCGCGCTACATTGTCGGCGCCTACGTCCATGCCCAAGAGTCTGGCGAACTGGCCGTGGAAATGATGAAGGAAATCTTCGGCATCCACGGCATCCCACAGATCGTCCACGCCGACTATGCCGAGGAAAACGCTAAGCCGAGGAACCTTGCTGCTGCCATTGCCATGCGGGGAATCGAGATTCTTTCCTCGGCTTAGCGTTTCCGGGGTTACCGGAGCGTATGGAGGATTTGCAGTTTCTCTTCGCTGAGCCACTCGGTGTCAGCGTGGTTGATTCCGGGCGTTGCGGCGTTCAGCGCTTCTTTCATCATCTCGAGGGTGGCGAAGGCGTAGAAGGCTGAGGTGGTGCTCATGCTTTCGTGTCCGAGCAGTTGCATGATGATCGGCAGCGGAATCCCCTGCTTGTAGAGGCCATGGCTTTGGTCTTGCGGACCATGTGGCAGTGCAGCTTGACGGGGATCGACGGACAGGAATTCCGGGCCCTGTCCCCAGCCTGCTTGAGGATTACCGAGATGCTGTCCTCCGAGAGCCTGGTGGGTTCCCCGAAATGGAGGCTGTTGAACAGCGGGCGCGTTGCCTGCCGGTTTGCCCGCTGGGGATGGAACTCATTGAGATAGACCTGAAGGTGTTCGACCGTTTTGTCGCCCAGGGGGACGACACGGCTCTTGTTCCCTTTCCCGGTCAGCGTCAGGTGTGCCGGAGGCTGTTAACGCCAACCGAAAATAGGGCCAGGAACGCCAACTGAAAATAGGGCCACCGACCATTATGGAAGTGATCAATTTGGATGATTGGGCGGAGATACGCCACCTGTTTTCGACGGGCAAGCACTCGAAGCGTGAGATCGGCAGGATCGTGGGGGTTTCCCGCGGAACGGTGGATCGGGCGCTGGAGTCGGACCGGGCGCCGAAGTATCAGCGGGCGGCCGGAGTGTCGAGTTTTGATGCGTTTGCTCCCAGGGTGCGGGAGTTGTTGGTGAAGACGCCGACGATGCCTGCCGCGACGCTCGCGGAGCGGGTGGGCTGGTCCGGTTCCGCGTCTTTGTTCCGGGCGAAGGTCGCCGCGATCCGGCCTGAGTACGCCCCGCCGGATCCGGCTGACCGTTTGGTTCACGAGCCGGGGTTCCAGGTCCAGTGTGATCTGTGGTTCCCGCATGAGCCGCTGCCCGTTGGTGAGGGCCAGGCCGATACGCCGCCGGTGCTGGTGATGACTTCGGCGTTCTCGGGATTTATCCAGGCGCGGATGCTGCCGTCGCGGACGACGCCGGATCTTCTGGGTGGGATGTGGACTCTGCTGCAGGACGCGCAGGCGGTTCCGTCGCGGTTGTTGTGGGACAACGAGTCCGGCATCGGCAGGCGCCGGCCCACGGAGCCGGTGGCCGCGTTCGCCGGGTCCCTGGGGTTGGAGATCAAGCTGCTTCCGCCGCGGGATCCGGAGTCCAAGGGCATGGTCGAGCGGATGAATAGGTTCTTCCGGCAGCGCTTCATGCCGGGCCGGGATTTTCGCTCCCCAGCGGATTTCAATGGCCAGCTGGAGGACTGGCTGCCCAAGGCTAATCACCGGTACTCGCGGTCCCGCCACGGCCGCCCGGACGAGCTGATTGTCCTGGACCGGGAGAGGATGCGGGAGCTGCCGCCGGTGACCCCGGAGTCGGTGTTCCGCAACGCGGTGCGGCTCCCGCGGGATTACTACGTGCGGGTGTTCTCCAACGACTATTCCGTGGACCCTTCATTCATTGGGCGGATCGTGGATGTCATCGCTGATCTGGACACCGTCTGGGTCGCTCATGAGGGTGTCATCATCGCCACCCACGTCCGGGCTTGGGCCAGGCACCTGGTGGTGACCGATCCTGTCCATGCGGCCCGTGCGGCGGTGATGCGCCGGGACTTCCGGACCCAAAGAGTCCACCGCCCCGAACCAGTGGAAGCGGTGCAGGTGCGGGATCTGGCCGCCTATGACGAGATCTTCGGCATTGACCTCGGCCAGCAACCTGCGCATCTGGAGGTGGCCTCATGACCGGGACGCCGTCACAGATCGAGTACTACGCCCGGGCCCTGCGCGCACCGCGGATCAGCGATGGGTTCCGCCGGCTCGGGGACCAGGCCAGGGACGCCGGTTGGACTCATGAGGAGTACCTGGCAGCGGTCCTCTCCCGTGAAGTCTCCGAACGCGAAGCCTCAGGAGCGGCGACACGGATCAAGGCCGCGAGGTCCCGGCCCACAAGGACCTCGAGGAGTTCAACTTCGACCACCAGCCCTCCGCGGACCGGAACCTCATCGCGCACCTGGGCACCGGGGTGTTCCTCTGGGGCCAAAAACGTGGTCCTCCTCGGGCCACCCGGCACCGGCAAAACCCACCTCGCGGTCGGCATCGGCATCAAGGCAGCCAAGGCCGGGCACCGGGTCCTCTTCGACTCCGCCACCGGCTGGGTCGCCCGCCTCCAGGAAGCCCACTCCCGCGGGAAACTCGCCCAGGAACTGGTCAAACTCCGCCGCTACGGGCTCCTCATAATTGACGAAGTCGGCTACATCCCGTTCGACCAGGACGCGGCGAACCTGTTCTTCCAGCTCGTCTCCAGCCGCTACGAACACGCCTCCATGATCCTGACGTCCAACCTCCCGTTCGCCCGCTGGGGCGACGTCTTCGGAGACCTGACCATCGCCTCGGCCATGATCGACCGGATCGTCCACCACGCCGACGTCATCAGCCTCAAAGGCAACAGCTACCGGCTCAAAAAACACCAACCCGCCGCCAGTACGGCACAATAGAACCACAACCCCGTGGCCCCGTTTTCAATTGGCACTAATGGCCCTATTATCGGTTGGCGTTAACAGCGGTCATTGCTTGGACCACTGAACGCAGGCCATCGAGGTTGCTGGCGAGCCGGTCCATGCTGTGGACCACGACAGTGCCTCAGTCAGGGCGAAGCGCATCAGTTCGGCCAGCTGGGGACGGGTGTACGACCGGAGGCCTTGTTTCTGAAAATCCGATCCCGACCTGCGCGCCGAGCCCGTCTGGGACCGGCGCGCAGACTGGATGAAGCATCGATGGCCCGGGCGCGGCAATTGGTCGGATTGAAGAGCTACGTGACCGTGAAGACGAAGGGAACCCATGAACAGCGCACCGTCAGTCATTGTTTTCGATGTCAACGAAACACTTTCGGACATGTCGCCTATGGGGGTGCGGTTCGCCGAAGTCGGCGCTCCGGCCCAATTGGCGAAACTTTGGTTTGCCACGCTGCTGCGGGACGGCTTCGCGCTCACCGCTGCCGGCGGCAACGGCGCCTTCGCCGAGATCGGCGCAGAGGCCCTGCGCGGGCTGCTACCCACTTCGGACATAGGGATGGACCTGGACCAGGCGGTGGCGCATGTCATGGAGGGAATGACAGGACTCAGCCTGCATCCCGACGTCCCGCATGGCGTCCGGGCCTTGCGGGCAGCCGGATACCGGCTGGTCACGCTGACCAACGGCTCCGCCCAGGTCGCAGAAAAACTGTTCACGCCCGCCGGAATCCTGGACCAGTTCGAGCTACTTCTTTCCGTGGAGGATGCCCCAGCGTGGAAGCCGGCAGCGACCGCTTACCACTACGCCTCCGGGGCCTGCGGCGTGGAACCTGGCGAAATGATGCTCGTTGCCGTGCACCCCTGGGACATCCACGGGGCAGCCCGGGCCGGGCTGGGAACAGCGTGGATCAACCGGAACGGGGCCAACTACCCGGACTATTTCGCCGCCCCCGACTACACCGTCGCGACCTTGACCGAACTCCCGGAAGCGCTGGGGCAGTGCGGGCTTAGCGTTCCTTAAGCGGTGGAGGTTAACCCACCGACGGCAGGGCTCCACTCCACCCGCGGCCGGACGGGCGGAGGAGTTACGCAGCTCAGGCACCGAGCTGGTGAGCCAGCCCGGTGATGCTCGACGCCAGGAGGTCCCAATCACTCTCCGGCGTCAGGTCCGCAACCTGGCTCGGGCCGTATTCGGTGGGGCGCGCGATGAACGCCGTTGCCAGCCCGGCCTCCCGGGCAGCACGCAGGTCGTTGTTGTGTGCGGCCGCGAGCATCACCTCGCCGGGCCCAAGGTCCAGGAACTCCGCAGTTCGAAGGTAGGCCGCCGGCAGCGGCTTGTACGTGCGCGTCATGTCCGAGCCGATGATCACGTCCCACGGAAGCCCGGCGTTTCTGGCCATGTCCACAAGCAGCGAGGTGTTGCCATTGGACAACGGGCCCACGATGTAGCCGCGGCGGACCGCGGCCAGGCCCTCCACGCTGTCCGGCCAAGGGGGCAGGCGGTGCCAGGATCTGTTCAACTCCTCCAGGGTCCGTGCGTCCAGCCGGTCCGGGTCGAAGCCGTGGCTGCGGAGCACCTGGTCCAGGTTTTCGCGGTGGAGGGTGTCCAGGGTGGCGAATTCACGGGATCCGGAGCGGATGGCCTCCATGGCTGGCTGGTACAGCGCGCGCCACTCACTGGCGAACGCCTCGGCGTCGAGCTCCTGCCCGCGCGCCGCGGCGAAGGCATCCACCTGCCGCGCAACGCCGGTGCGCCAGTCCACCACCGTGCCGAACGTGTCGAAGAGGATGGCGCGCACCTCGCACCCCGTTGATGGTGAACGGTATGGCTGGAACCTCATGTCCTGTCTCCTTCCCTGCCCGTAGTCTGGCAGCATGCGAACTGATTTCAGCCCCACTGACACGTCCGCCCGCGATTTCTACCGGCTACTCACCGCCGTGGTGGTGCCCCGGCCCATCGCGTGGGTCTCCAGTGTCTCCCCGGAGGGCGTTGACAATCTTGCCCCGCACTCGTTCTTCACGGTGGCTTCCACGAATCCGCCCATTGTGCAGTTCACCTCGGTGGGGGAAAAGGATTCGCTCCGTAACATCACCAAGTCCGGCGAGTTCGTGGTGAACCTTGCCCCGGCCTCGCTGCTGGAGGAGGTCAACGCCACCGGCACCAATTTCCCCCCGGACGTCAGCGAGTTCGACGCCGCCGGCCTCACGCGGGAGCCGAGCCTCACCGTGGGTGCGCCGCGGGTCAAGGAATCCCCGGCGGTGCTCGAATGCCGCCTCCACTCGGTCCTGCCGATGGGAGACTCCATCCTGGTCTTCGGCGAAGTGACGCACGCTGCCGTAAGCGACGCGGTGCTGGACGGGAGCCACCCGCGGATCGAACTGCTGGAGCCGCTGTCCCGGCTGGGCCTGGACGAGTGGGGCACCCTGGACACCATCCACGACCTCAACCGGATCCGGCTTAAGGACTGGCCGGGGCATTTCCGCCCGAAGGCATAAAAACTTAGGGAAAGGGGCGCCCGTCAGGACACCCCTTATCCCTTCAGCTTCGCAGTGTTTAGCCGAGGCCGAGCTGCACGAACACGAACCACACCAGGAGCGGCACTATGCCGATCATGGCGATGGCCCAGAGCAGCAGCGCCCGGAAGAACATCCGCTCGTCCTTGGGCTGCGCGCTCGCCATCAGCAGGGCGCCGCTGGTGGACATCGGGCTCACGTCAACCACCGAGGAGCTGATGGCAATGGCCGTCACAACCCCAACGGGGGTGAGCAGCGGATCCATGGCAATGGGTGCCACCACCGGGCTGATCACGCCGAGGGTGCCGGTGGTGGAGGCGAAGGCCGAGACGATGGCCACCACATAGCTGGTGAGCAGAGCGGCAAGGGAGCTGTTGCCCAGGCCGGCGATGCCTTCCTGGAGTTCCTTCAACGCACCCATCTTTTCCAGCATGCCCACGTAGGTGACGATGCCTGTCACCAGGATGATCGCGGACCACGGCATGCTTTCCACTGCCGGCTTCTGCACGCTCGAGTCCAGGACGATCAGCACGGTGGCAATGACCAGCGAAGCGACGCCGACGTCCAGGCCCAGGACGGTGGTGAGCACCAGCAGGGCGGCAATGCCCACCAGGGTGAGGATCCGCATGGGCGTTGCGGCTACCTTCTCGGGGCCGGTCAGGGTGGTGTTTCCGGCAGCGACGGCGGTGTGCGCCGGGGCGGTAAGGACAGCCGTTGCTGTCCCGGACGGGCCTGTCGCGCTGCTTCCGGCGGGAGCGGCAGCACCGCCGTCGTGCCTTACATCTCCAGCGTCACCGGTCTGGTGACGGGCCTCCACCTTGGCCGTGCGGCGCTTCATAATGGCCTGGACCAGGACGTAAGCGATCGCGGCCAGGATGGCATTGAAGACGAAGCAGTAGGCGTAAAGCTTGAAGGAACCGTCCGTGGCTCCGGCACTGTCCAGCATCTTGTTGGCCAGCACGCCGAAAGGGTTGACCGGGGAGAAAGCGCCGGCGTTGGCGCCCTGGACAATGACGAGGCCCATGGCAAGGGTGCTGATGCCGAACCGCATGCCCAGCGCCAGGCCTACCGGGGCCACGATGGCGATGGCCGCGGGGGTGAACGCGCCGGCCGAAGCCAAGGCGGCCGTCAGCAGGAACATCAGGATGGGGACCAGGATCTTCCGGTCGCCGGCAAGCCGTTCAGCCCAGTACGCCAGCAGGTCGATGGTTCCGTTGATCCGGACAATGGCGAAGAGCAGGGTGGCACCCACCAGGATGAAGAACAGCCCGGCGGGGAACTGGCCGATGACGTCCTTGATGGACATGCCGGCCAGGAGGGTTCCGACGCCGAACGCGGCCACGGTGGCCAGCAGGCCGGCGTTGATTTTGGTGAAGGAGCCGACGGCGAAGGCCGCCACCAGGACCAGGAACGCGATAAGTGACAGGGACATGGTGCCGGCCGCCTAGGAGTTCGCGGGGGTGAGGACGCCGGCGCCGGACAGCAGGCTGCCGGCTCCGGTGATGGCGGGCTGGTGGCCGAGGGCCTTGAGGATCTCGTACGTGGTGGCCGTGGCCGCCGTGATGACCGGCAGCCCGAGTTCGTCCTCCACCGCCTGGACCGCGGCCAGCGACGGCATCTGGACGCAGGCGGAAAGTACGACGGCGTCTGCACCTTCGCGCTGCAGGCTGCGGGCAAGCGCGGGCAGGTTCTGCGGGTCAAGGCAGCCGACGTCAAGGTTGTCCGCCACCTCGAGGCTGATCGCGTCCAGCACGGTGATGCCCGAGCCTTCGATGTAGTCCACAACCATCTGGGTGAGCGGCTTCATGTAGGGGGTGATCATGGCCACCTTGCGTGCGCCGATTTCCTGCAGGGTCCGGACCAGGGCGCCCGCGCTGCTGGTGACCGGGGCAGGGTGGCCGTTGCCGGCGGCGGCGTCCGCGATAACTTTCTCCGAGCCCACATGGGCCTCGGGGCCCTGCGCCATGACGGCGACCAGGCACGCGTAGGCGATGACGTCCACGTCGGCGTCGGAGACTGCCTCCGCGCAGTCAGCTGCCTTGCCCACCATGGCCAGCAGCTCTTCCCGGGTGACCTTCTTCATGCCCGCCCGGGCGGAGTGGAACGTGTATTTGTGGCCGGTCGCCTCGGCCTGGCGGCGGAACAGCTCCGGCAGTTCAGTCTCCATGGTGGTGTTGGAGCTGGGGACGATCAGTCCCACCCGGGAGGAGCCCGGGCGCTTGGGCTCGGGCGCGGTTTCGCAAGTGACTTCGGGGGTGCTCATGGTTTCTCCACGTCTTTGTGCTGGGGCTTGAGGGATATGACCCACACTGTGGGTTCTCGTCCCATGATGTGGGTCACCCGGCTAGGATGTCAAATAGATCACGTTCCGAAGGTCCGCTTCCGGCTCACTAAGCTGGAGGCTCTCACGGAACAGTAGCTGAAGGGATGTACAAAAAGTGGCGACGGAACCGGGCGCTGGGGCCTCACCCCTGCTGGTCCTGCATAAGGTGGCGGAGATCCTGGACTGTTTTTCGGTCGACGCTCCGGAGCCGACGCTTCAGCAGATCATCCGGAAGACGGGCCTGCCTTCCAGCACCTGCCAGCGGCTGGTGCAGAACATGCTGCGGGAAGGCTTCCTGGACCGCGAGGGCGACCGGTACCGGATCGGCATCGGGCTGGTGCGCTGGGCTACTCCCGGGACGTTCGGGCTGGACGTGGTCCGCTTGGTGAAACCGGTCTTGCAGCAATTGCGCGACGACACAGGTGAGACCGCATGCCTATACGTCCGGGATGGGGCCTTCCGGACCATCGTTGCCGTTGCCGAGACGCGCCACGTGGTGATGCGGCCGTTCATGGTGGGCATGGTGATGCCGCTGCATGCCGGAGCTCCGGGCAAAATTTTTCTTGCATTCGACCCCGAGGCGTGGGATGCCCTGGACGAGCACGGACTCGACAGTTTTACCCCCGGCACGCCGGCGTCCTTGGAAAAGCTCCAGAAACAGGCGGCTATGGCCCGGGAACAGGGGTTTTATGCGGCTTTTGGGGAACGGAACGAGGACGTCGGTTCCATCAGTGCACCCGTATTCGACCACGCCGGGCGGCTCACTTGCGCTATCGGCCTGGGGTTTCCTAACCAGCGGATTGGGCCCGCCGACGTCGAACGGCTGGGACCCGTGGTTGCCCGCGCTGGCCTGGAAGCCAGCCGTGCTCTGGGGTATGACTGCAGTGCGTCAACTTAGATGGACACGGACACGCGACGGGAGTTCTCGCATCCACTGCAACTCCCGCGCTTTGAAACGCCGATAATGAAGATATGTAAGGTTGAACAATGATTATTCGCTGAATCCTTGGCAAACACCGGGGCGAACGAAACTCAGATACGCGGACGCCTCGCGGCCGAACGCAGCGAGGGCACACACCCCAGCGCCTCAGTGACCATGGGCAAAGGGGCTGCCAAGGCCAGGAAGACCCGCAGCGGGGAAGCAGTCGGCGCCGAGCGCACAAAGGGTGGGCCAGCGCGTAATTCGCTGTGCAATTTTCTAGATCAGATTGCAGCCGACGTGTCGGAGTTCCACACGCAGGCATGATTCAGGTCCCTTTGTCGTCGGCAATGTTAGTTTTCCATCCGACATTCCGGGGAGTTCGACCTCATGCGCTGGAGGATGGATGATCGGGCTATGCCTGGTCGCGACGTGGGCTGACGATCTCGGGCGTCAGGGCGGGGCCGCGGTCCGGACGAACAGCCGGTCATGGACCCCCGTGGTTCCGCCGATTGCCACGGCGGCAACTCCAAGCGGCATCCCACTTTGGCCAGAGCGGCAACACGCGCGGTTTCTGATGCGTAGGGCTTCCGCGTAGGCCCATTCATCGAGCATGGTGCGGTTGTAGCGCTCGACTTTGTACGAGAGCAAGACTCTGCCTAGCAGAAGAATAATCTGGACAGCAGTGAAGTGATGTGTTTCACTTACTGGATCATGCGCTACACACAATGACGAGGAGAAACGCATGCAATCGACCTTAGGCAATCCGGACCGCCGGGGATTCTTGAAACTATCGGCCGCAGCGGGGGGCGTCGTGTTTCTAGGGCTCACGACGGGTTGCGGGCAGGCTGGGGGCAGCGGCGGTGGCGCTTCCAAAGGGTATTCCGGTGATGTCGCGATTACGGGCTTGGCGAGTTTGATCCACTCGGCTCCGTTCTTCATCGCCCAGTCCGAGGGCTACTACGAGGAAGAGGGCCTCACGCTGGAACACATCCAGTTCCCGGGAGGGCTGGATACGGTCAGAGGGATTGAGTCGGGTATTGGATTCGGCACCTCTTCAACCATCCCCGTCTTCATTGCCGCGGAAAAGGGGATGGATGTGAGGATCTTCGGCAACCTCTACACGGCTGCTTCCGTTGACTTCATCGCGCTGCCAGACTCCCCGATCAAGACCATCCAGGATCTCAAAGGCAAGAAAGTTGCAGTCAGTACACCCGGATCAAACTCCTCCTATTTTGCAGACCGTACCCTGCGGGAGGCCGGTCTTGTTCCCGGCAAGGATGTCGAACTGATCAGCGTCGGATCCGCGAGCGATTCCTGGACTGCGGTGTCAAAGAACGTCGTCGATGTTGCTTGGACGGCATCCCCTCTTTCCGAGAAAATCGCTTCCGAAAGTGGCGGGAAGGTTATCTGGCGGTCCCGCGACTATGTGACGGATTGGTCGGATACTTCCCTGGTTGCGACGGGGTCATTCATCGACAAGAACACCGAGGCATTGAAGGGATGGGGCCGGGCGCTCCAGAAGGCTATGGACCTCATCTCAAACGATCTGGAAAAAGCGGCCGATGCATACGGCAAGGCCATCAAGTACGAACCGAAAGTTGCGCTTGAAGCGCTAAAAAACTCCCAGAAATTCTACAGCCTCGACTTTACTGACGCCCAGTTGGCCGCCGTCGTCGCTGCCGGTAAGGCTCAGGGCCAACTGACCAAGGAACCGGACATGAATGCCATCGTCATGAAGAACTTTCTCTCATGAGTCAGTCACCCACCATGCGTTCGATAGGACACGAAAACGACGTCGTTTTCGACAACATAGGAATGACTTTCGATACAGGTGCCGGGGTTACCCGGGCCGTCGAGAACGTTTCCGGAGCGATACCGGAAGGCAAGTTCGTGTCCGTGATAGGCCCCAGCGGCTGCGGCAAGAGCACTCTGCTCGATATGGTCGGCGGCCTGCTCAAGCCCACACAGGGATCCGTGAGCATCAACGGAGAGAAGGTGACCGGGCCCCGGCGCGATACTGCAATGGTGTTCCAAGAGGACTCCACTTTGCATTGGCGCACCGTGTTGGACAATGTGGCTTTCGGACTGGAAGTCAAGGGCATCTCCAAAGCTGAACGCTATGACAGCGCCCGTCGCATGATTGAGCTCGTGGGACTGAAAGGTTTCGAAGACCACCGCCCGGGCCAACTCTCGGGCGGAATGAAGCAGCGCGTGGCTATTGCCCGGGCGCTGGCCATGGAACCGCGCGTCCTGCTCATGGACGAACCGTTCGGCGCTCTGGATCAGCAGACCAGGCAGTTCATTGGCCGGGAGCTGTTGCGCATCTGGGAAAAAACGCGCAACCGCGTCCTGTTTATCACGCACGACATCCAGGAGGCCGTCTACCTCTCCGACGAAGTCTGGGTCATGTCAGCGAGGCCCTCAATTGTCAAAGAGGTGGTGACCATCGATTTGCCGCGCCCCCGGCCGGAGGGAACACACGCGCTGCCAAGGTTCCGGGAATTGGAAGACCACCTGTGGGCACTTGTGAAGGTGGAGGCGGAAAAGACGCTCGGCCCAGGGGCGCGGCTCGCGTGACTGTCCTGGAAAAGACCCTGCCAGTCCCGCCCAAGCAGAGGGATACTCTCGTACGCCGAGCAGCCATGGTCCGCTGGGCTATTTTGGCGGCGCTGATCGTCATTCTCGAGGTCACCACCAGAACGGGAATGATAAGCCCGGCGCTCATGGTGTCACCCTCGGAGATTCTCGCGCGGCTTGTCTCGATCGTTCCGACGGAACGATTTGGCCAAGACGCAGCCCGTACACTGACGACAATCCTGATTGCGTTCACCATCGGACTTGTTCTGGGAATCCCGTTGGGGGTGTTCTTGTGGCGGGTACCGGCGGCCGGCCGCATCCTTGAGCCGTTCATCGTCACGGGATATGCAATGCCCACCCTGTTGTTCTATCCGGTTCTGCTGGCCGTCATGGGACTGAATGCGGGGCCGATCATTCTCATAGCGGCCTCGATGTCCCTCATCCCGATTGCGTTGACGACGATGGTCGCGCTGAAATCAATCAAGCCCATTCTTCATAAGCTCGCCAACTCCGTGAGCGCTTCTCCCCGCCAGTATTACCTGAAGGTCCTGTTCCCTGCGGCGACACCTCTGATTTTCCCGGGAGTAAAGCTGGGCTTTATCTACGCGGTAATCGGCACTGTTGCCATGGAATTCATCCTGGCAGCACAAGGCATCGGTTTCCGCGCCGGCTTCTACTACCGCGAACTCAACACCGCCGACATGTGGGCCTATATCGCTGTGGTGATTGTTCTCAGCGTGCTGGTCAACGCGGTCCTCACCAGGCTAGAGAAACGTATCAGAAGGGACATGCTGTGAGTACCGACGTGACGATTCCTTCGTTTCCACAAATTACCGGTCACCGGGTCGCAAAGAAATCCAGGGTGATCAGGGACAACCTGTGGCGCGCGGCAGTGCTGGTAGCACTTGTCCTCCTCTGGGCCGTGTTGTCTTCCACGACCGACCTGGTGGCTTCCCCTGCGGCATCCCTTAACGCTCTGGCGAAGCGCTTCGCCGACGGCTCCATCTATCGGCATCTCGATGCAACGCTGCAAGCGGTAGCCATCGGGTTCTGCATTGCCGCCGCGATTGGATTTCCCCTGGGCTATGTCATCGGACGGAGCAAGTTTCTCGGGGCTGTATTCGATCCACTCGTGGCAGGCGCATTTGCCATCCCGCGTGTAATCTTCTTTCCGATTCTTCTCCAGATATTCGGAGTGGGTGTGGGCGCCCAGTCCGCAATGGCCGCCCTGGCCGCCGTATTTCCCATTATGGTCTCGACCACAGCAGGCGTCCGCGCCATCAACCCGCTTTTGCCCAAGCTCGCACGCTCCCTGAGCCTGTCCCCGCTGCAGACCGTGACCAAGATATACATACCGGCCATGGCCCCATCACTCATGGTCGGTATCCGTATCGGCTTCAGCATTGCGTTCATCAACGTGATCATTGCCGAGTTCTTCGCCGCGCGTGCCGGTTTGGGCCTCCTGGCCCTGCGCGCCTACGGAATGTTGGACCTGCCCACCATGTACGGGATCATCGTCCTTCTCGCAGCAATCGCACTGGCAGGAAACCTTGCCTTGTGGGCTGTCGAGCGGCGTCTGGGCGAGAAAGCCTAGGCCTTACACCCCGCGCCTTGCGCGCGGGTGCTCGGGTCATTGGTCTCTGAACGACCTAAGGAAGAGGGAAGCATGACTACTGCTGCCAGCGACGAATACAAAAGGCTGCGGACCGAGTTTAAGGAAAAGGGCCTAGGCGGGAGGATCGGATTCGGCAATCGACCAGCGCTTCTGGTAGTTGACTTCATCCGCGGATTCACAGATACACGATCGCCTTTGGCCGGAGATCTGGACGAACAGGTGAAGGCGACACAGGAACTTTTGGCCCGGGCACGGGCGGCGGCAGTTCCCGTCATCTTCTCGACAGTCGCCTACGACACGGATCTGCAGGAAGCCGGTAAATGGATCCGGAAAATCCCCTCCAACAGTTGGTTGGTTGAGGGAAGCGAATGGGTAGAACTCGACGACAGGCTCGCCCGCCAAAGCAGCGAAATGCTGCTGGTGAAAAAGTACGCATCCTGCTTTTTCGGGACCGACCTTGCAGCGCGCCTGGTGTCCAAGGGGATCGATACGCTGATCCTCGTCGGTTGCACCACCAGCGGATGTATCCGCGCCACGGCCGTTGACTCATGTTCCTTCGGATTCCACACCATCGTTGTTGAGGAAGGTGTCGGCGACCGCGCCGAGCTACCCCATCTTGCGAGCCTTTTCGACATCGACAACAAATACGGCGACGTCGTCGGCTTGGAGGAGGCAAACGCCTACCTCGAGCATGTCCGCGCGTAGAGCCACCACCTCGAGCCGGTGGCAGCGCCCGCCTTCGTCCGGTAAGCAGCAGCGACGCCGTCCTGCCAGGCCGCCCCATCAAAGAGAAAAGCATGCGATCGCCCGGCACTGACAGGGCCCTGAGCATTGGCGCGACGGTGCTGTTCTCGTTCGCCCTCGGGACCCTTGGGGTCGTAGTGCCGCTATTGGCAATCGGTGTCGGCTACAGCGCCCCCGAAGTCGGACTGATGGTCGCGCTGGCGGCCGTCTCGCAGCTGGTGACGCGTCTATTCATGGGTGCCCTTATGCGCCGGGTCCCGGACAAAGCCTTCCTCGTAGGCTCGGCTGTCATGATTGCCGTCTCCTGCGTCCTTCTTGCGCTCTCGGATGCGCTGGTGATTTTTGCAGTGTCGCAGCTCGTCCAGGGCTCGGCCCGCGCCTTGTTCTGGACCAGCAGCCAGACACACGCCGTTCGCATGTCGGCCACGTCCGTCGGAGGGCTGACTGCCGTGAATCTGGCCGCCGGCGTGGGGGCGCTGCTGGGGCCTGCCCTGGCAGGTTACCTGTGGGAAGCGTCGGCAGCGCTGCCGCTGGTTGTGGCGGCGGCGGCAGGTGCAGCGGCCGCCATCCCTGCGGCCCTGCTGGTCAGACTTCCGCTGTTTGCTCCAGGAAAGTCCGCGGGAGGAATGAAAGCCGGACGCCTGTGGCGGCGACCCGGGGTTGGTGCGGCCTGCTGGATGAACGCCGGGGCAGGGGCGTGGAAGAGCCTCCTGGACTCCTATGTTCCCGTTGCGCTTTCCCTTGCGGGGCAATCCGTAGCAGTCATCGGCATTCT
Organism: Pseudarthrobacter sp. RHLT3-21; assembly: GCF_059383495.1. NCBI lineage: Bacteria > Bacillati > Actinomycetota > Actinomycetes > Micrococcales > Micrococcaceae > Pseudarthrobacter > Pseudarthrobacter sp. RHLT3-21. The sequence goes on along the minus strand of NZ_JBWZCI010000024.1, from coordinate 15,215 downwards.
GATATCCATAGCCAACACCGCCGTCCTTGCAGGAAGCGCGGCCGGCAGCTGGCTGCGCCGAAAGGGAGTGCGGGCCTCGCTCGTCACGGGCCTTCTCGCCACGGGAGCCGGGCTGGCGGCCGCGGGTCCCCTTGCTGGTGTGGCAGCTGCGGCTGCCGTGGCCCTCGTTATCTCTGGCATTGGTGCGGGCATCCTGCAAACCGTCGGTCCGGCGATTGCTGCAGACGAAGTGCACCCGGAAGAACGCGGGGATGTGCTGGCACTGACCGGCACTGTCCGTGCATCAGCGCTCTTCTTTACCCCGTTTGGGATGGCCCTGCTGGTAACCGTGGCTCCGGTTGCCGCGGCACTGCTCGCAGCCGGTGTAGTCATCACTCTTCCGGCGGCGTGCGGCATACGGAGGGAAGAGCGGCATCGCCACGAGGAGCCGCCACCACAGGGCCCTTCCACCCCTTCGCAAGACGAACACCTGAAAGCTCCCGAGAAGAAGGCATCCGATGACAACTGAATCGACTAAGGCCACTGGCCCGGTCCCGCGGCTGGGTCTGCTGCACGGACACACCATTCCACGGCTCGGCCTGGGCACGTGGCCAATGGTGGACGAGGATTGCGAAACGGCCGTGCGTTATGCAGTTCAGTGCGGCTACCGGCTGATCGACACAGCGTTCCAGTACGGGAACGAGGAAGCCGTCGGCCGCGGCATCCGCACGGCAGGCGTTCCTAGGGACGAAATCTTCGTCTCCAGCAAGTTCAACAAAGAGTCGCACAGCGTGGATGGGGTGCGACGGGCCTACGACGAGAGTCTACGGAGGCTCGGCGTTGACTACCTGGACCTGTTTATGTGCCACTGGCCGGTACCTGCCCAGGACAGGTACGTGGACGCGTGGAAGGGCCTCGTGAAGCTGTTGGAAGAAGGCCGCGTCAAGGCCATCGGCGTTTCCAATTTCAAGCCTGCCCACCTGAGAAGAATCATCGACGAAACCGGCGTGGTCCCCGACGTCAATCAAATCCAGCTGAGTCCGGACCTGGCACGCCTGTACCCGCGCACCATCCACCGGCAGCTTGGCATTCTGACCGAGTCCTGGAGCCCGATAGGCCGTGAGTCGGGACTGCGCGGAAACCCCGGTGTTGTCGACATCGCTGACCGCCTCAGGAGATCGCCTGCGCAGGTCTTGCTGCGTTGGCACGTCCAGCAGGACCTGGTGCCCATTCCGCAGGCTTCAGACCCGCTCTGGCTCGAAGAGAACATTTCCGTTTTTGATTTTTCGCTCACTGCAGAGGAAATGGAGGCGATGGCCCGCCTGGACAGGGGGGAAACCGCGGCGCGGGACTCTGACTTACCGGAAAACGGCCACTGATAGGGGCCCGGAAGGTGAGTTGGCCTCGTGATTCGGCACCGAAAGCCGAATCAGGGGTTGACGAACATCACATAATGCGTCATTCTCTTCATTACAGAATCATTCTCTGAACAGCAGAGACCACTAGGCATTTGCCGGCCCGGACAAGGAGATCCATTGATGACTGACCAAAGCGGCGTCCTTCAGGACGTGCGGCAGGGCATGATCCCTGCGCACATCTACAACGACAAGGAGATCTTCGAACTCGAAAAGGAGCGTCTTTTCGGACGCAGCTGGCTCTTTGTTGCCCACGAATCCGAAGTGCCTGAAGCAGGGGATTACGTGGTTCGCCGCGTACTGGAAGACTCGTTCATCATTTCCCGGGACGAAAAGGGCGAAATCCGGGCACTCTTCAACATGTGCCTTCACCGCGGCATGCAGGTCTGCCGGGCCGAAATGGGCAACGCCTCCCACTTCCGCTGCCCCTACCACGGCTGGTCCTACCGCAACGACGGACGCATCGTGGGCCTGCCGTTCCATCAGGAGGCCTACGGGGGGGAAGAAGGCTTCAAGAAAAAGGGGCAGACCCTGCTGCCCGCTCCCTCCCTGGGGGTATACAACGGGCTGATCTTCATCAGCCTGGATCCGGACGCGGAGCCGCTTGAGGACTTCCTCGGCGATTTCAAGTTCTACATGGACTACTACACGAAGCAGAGTGCCGACGGCATTGAGATGCGCGGCCCCCAGCGGTGGCGCGTGAAGGCGAACTGGAAGATCGGCGCCGAAAACTTCGCCGGCGACATGTACCACACACCCCAGACCCACACATCCGTTGTTGAAATCGGTCTGTTCCGCGAACCCAAGGCGGAAAAACGCAAGGACGGCACCACCTACTGGGCCGGGAACGGCGGCGGAACGACCTACAAGCTCCCCGAGGGAAGCCTGGAAGACCGGCTCCGCTATGTGGGCTACCCGGACGAGATGATCGCACGCATGAAGGAGCAGTGGAGCCAGGAGCAGCTCGACGTCGTGGGCAAGGACGGGTTCATGATATCGGCGGCCTCGGTGTTCCCGAATATGAGCTTCGTCCACAACTGGCCCCGGGTCGAAGAAGACTCCGACGAGGTGCTTCCCTTTATTTCCATCCGCCAGTGGCAGCCGATCAGTGAAGACGAGACCGAGATCGTGTCCTGGTTCGCCGTGGACAAGAATGCGCCCGAAGAGTTCAAGGCCCTTTCCTACAAGGCCTACCTGATGTGCTTTGGCAGCGGCGGCATGTTCGAACAGGACGACGTCGAAAACTGGGTTTCCCTGACCAGTACCGCCGGCGGTCCCATGGCGCGGCGCCTGCTGCTGAACAGCCGCATGGGCATGCTGGAAAACGGAGACAACGTTGTCGAACCACTGACAACCGAGCAGTACTCGGGTCCGGGTTCAACCCGCGTCGGCTACAGCGAATACAACCAGCGTGAACTGCTGCTGCGCTGGGCCGACCATCTGGAACGCCCGGTCGAAAAAGCCGCCCAGCTGCACGTCGGAACCAGCGCGGGCCAGACAGGCTCCCTCAACGGTCCGGGCTCTCTCGGCGCTGCCGCTGAACGCACTGGAAGCACCGCCGTCGAGACCGTCCCAAGGGAGGGTCAGCCATGAGTGTTGAGGCAGCAAACGAACGTAACAGCAAGACCCTGTCGGAACAATCTGTTCTCGGCGGGCATGCTTCGCGAACACAGCGGACCGGAGAGTCCCTGCCGTTTAGTGATGGACTCCATCTGGAGGCGCACCGCTGGCTGGTCGATGAAGCCTATCTGCTGGACGCCCAGGATTATGACGCGTGGATGGCACGCATAGCCGAGGACGTGCACTACCTCATGCCGGTCCGCGTCACCACCGCCCTCGGTGCCGGTTACAGCACTTCTCCCGGTATGGCGCACCTGGATGAAAACAGGTACTCCCTAAGCCGCCGGGTTGCGCGCTTCGCGACCGAGCACGCCTGGACTGAAGATCCTCCCTCGCGGCTGCGCCACTACGTCACCAATGTCCGCACGTTCCGCACCCACAATCCCGACGAAATCATTGTCGATTCAGCCGTTCTGCTGTTCCGCAGCCGCGGTGACGTGCGTGAAGCCGCCACCGTGTCCGCCGGGCGGGAAGACCTTCTCCGCCGAACCGCCACAGGGTGGGAACTTGCCCGACGCACCATCATGGTCGACGAGTCGGTCATTCGGATGCAGAACCTGGCCATATTCCTATGAAAATCGGCTGGGAAGGCGAAGAAGAGGATCGCCTTGCCGCCATCCGGGCGGCACAGGAGATGGGTCGGCTTGAAGCGCACGTGACCGGCACTCCGATCGTGATCGCGAATGAGTTTTCCGAGGTCCAGGTGAGCCGGGTCGAGACACGCAACGGCTCGCGGCTGATGATCAAGTCCCCGCGCTCCGGCCAGTGGGTCTCCTTGTGCCCCCTGGAGCTGGAGTCGCTGACGTGGCAAGCGCCGGCAACGTTCTCTGCCATGATCGGGCACCCGTTCGGGCCGCTCATTACCGAGGATGAGCAACCGCCGCAGAACAAGAAGAACACCAACACCTAGGCCAAGGAGTTTGACCATGCCTGTCGTAAAAGCAGACCTGCAGGCCTGCCAAGGCTACGCTAACTGCGTTGTCGGAGCCACCGACTACTTCGATCTGGACGATGACGGAATCGTCGTTCTCCTCAAGACCGAGGTGCCCGAGGCCGACCGTTCCCGAGTCACCGAGGCCGCCCGCAGCTGTCCGGTGTCCGCACTTGTAGTGGAGAACTAATGAACACGACCACTGTCATCGTCGGCTCCTCCATCGGCGGGGTGCGTGCTGCACAGTCCCTGCGTCTGGAGGGCTACGAAGGGGAAATTATCCTCGTCGGTGAAGACCCGGAACTTCCCTATGACAAGCCACCGCTGTCTAAATCGGTCCTCGCAGGGAAGGCGGAGGAGTCATCCATCCGCCTTCTCACGCGCGAACAGGCGGAGGCCGCCGGGATCCAGTTGCTCCTTGGGCACGCCGCCACCGGCATTGACGTCGCCGGAAACCTGCTGCAGCTCCAGGATCACGAACCCGTACGCTTCGATCATTTGGTGATCGCGACGGGCGCCTCGGCCCGCCCCTCGCCATGGGGCCAGCGGCCCGGTATCCATGTTTTACGGTCGCTCGATGATGCCCGGAAGCTGCGCACCAACCTCCTCAAGGGCGGGACGCTCGCCGTGATCGGCGCCGGGTTCATCGGTGCCGAGGCCGCTGCCACGGCACGCTCCCTCGGGCTGGAAGTCACCGTCATTGACCCGCTCCCCATCCCCATGAGCCGCATCTTCAACCCCGAAATCGGGCATTGGTTCGGAGACCTCCACCGCAACAACGGCGTCACAACAATCTTCGGCACCGGGGTCGAGTCCATCGACGGCGAACAGGGCTCCTTCACCCTCCGGCTGACTAACGGTGCGAACGTCGAGGCTGCCACCGTGCTGGTTGGTATCGGCGCGGTTCCCAACGATGCCTGGCTCGGCGCCTCGGGACTCCTGGTGGACAACGGAGTGGTCCTCGACGAGTACTGCAGGGCCGTGGACGCCCCCCACATTTACGGCGTCGGCGACGTCGCGCGCTGGCGGCACGAAAAGCACGGCGAGGACATCCGGATCGAGCACTGGACGAACGCGGTGGAACAGGCCGCCTGCGTCGCCTACAACATCACCCACCCGCAGAGCCCCCGCGCCTACACCCCCGTCGAGTACGTCTGGAGCGACCAGCACGACTGGAAAATCCAGGTCGTCGGACGCGTGGGAGGAAACGCTGAGCACATCATCATCGGCCATCCCGAATTGCACGGCCGCTTCGCCGCCCTGTATACCACCGACGGAGTGAACCTGCGCGGTGCCGCGATCGTGAACTGGCCCAAAGCGCTTCTGGCCTGCCGCCGCGGCATGGGAACAGGGGTCACCATCCAGGAACTGCGGGAGAAACTAGAACCGCTGCTGGACCCCCAACCCCTGGCGGCCTCCTGATGCGGGCGAGTCAGCCGCCCGTAACCCATGAGGAGCACAGGGAATCCATCGCCTTGGCCTGCAGGGTGCTGGCCCACCGCGGTCTGGCCGACGGAATCCTGGGTCACATCAGTTTGCGAATGGCCGAGAATAAGCTGCTGGTCCGGTGCAGGGGCCCTCAGGAGCGAGGACTCGCATACACCGAAGCCCGTGACATCAGACTGGTGGACCTCGATGGCAATCCGGCCGCCGAAGGTGAACTCGACGGGGGATACACCGTCCCCAACGAACTTCCACTGCACACCGAGCTGCTTCGACGCCGCCCGGATATCAACGCCGTCGTGCACGCGCACCCCCCGCGGGTCGTTGCCGCCGACCTCGCCGGGCTCAGAGTCAGGCCCATCGTCGGCGCGTTCGATATTCCGGGCACCCGCCTCGCAGCAGGCGGGATACCCATATACCCCCGGGGCGTCTTGGTGAGGAACCACAGGCTTGCCGGTGAAATGATCGATGCCATGAGCGGACGTCCCGTGGTGCTGCTCCGTGGCCACGGGCTGACCAGCGCCGCCCCTACGGTGGAACAAGCGGTTCTCCAGGCCATCAGCGTCGACACCCTGGCAGGGCTGGCACTTCAAGTAGCGGCAGCCGGGGGACAGCTTCAAGACCTCCCCGACACCGACATGGCAGAACTCCCGGATCTCGGCGGGTCCTTCAACACCGGAACAGCCTGGAGGCACGAACTCGCCAGACTGGGCATTGACCCGTGACGATGAACAACCCGGAAGCACGAACCGGGCCGCGGCCGCTAGGTACCATTAGTAGAATGCAAACGAGAGCTTCAGAGGACGTGTCGAAGTACGGTCCTCCTCCGCAATACCCCATCGAGTCGGTCGACAATGCCCTCCGTCTCCTCCTGCTGTTCGAAACCCAGCCCAGCATCAGGTTGACCGATGCCAGTAACTACTTGGCCGTCGCATCCTCGACCGCGCACCGGCTCATGGGCATGCTGCTTTACCGCGGCTTTGTGCGGCAAAACCCTGCCACCAAGGCCTATGAGCCGGGTCAAGCATTGGGCTCCATCGCGTTCGCCATCAGGCGCCAGATCGACGTCCGGACCTTAGCCCGCCCGGTCTTGGAACGGCTATTTAAGGAAACAGGGGAGACCGTCCACTTCGCCAGGCTCGAGGGAACAGACGCGCACTTCCTCGACGCCATCGAAAGCTCACGGGCGGTGCGCGTCGGGTCCCGTCAGGGCCGGACGCTTCCCGCCAACTGCACCGCCACGGGAAAAGCCATGTTGAGTCGGCTCAGCGATGAACAGCTGCGGATGCTGTACCCGCAGCTGGAACTCCCCGGCCTGACCAAAGCCTCGATCACGTCCCGGGCCGACCTGGAAGTGGCTCTGGAGAAGATCAGGCACACCGGTTACGCAAGCAGCCAGGAAGAAAGTGAAGACGGCGTAACTTCGGTCGCCGTCGCAATAACCGGTCCGAGCGGCGTACTTTACGGAATTAACGTCTCCGTTCCGGCCCATCGCATGTCCGACCAGCTCCGCGTCGAACTCGGAGCCATGCTTCAGAGCATCGCTGAAGAGCTGCAGGGCCTGCTGATCTAGCCACGCACTTCTGCCTCGCCTCACTTACCTGACGAGCGCTACCTGCCACAGAGGGTCCAGGCTTGCCCGCATTGACCGCAGAACGCCGCGAATCGCCGTTCGCAGCTGTTGAACGGCGCGGACATCATCTATATCACCTACAGCGCTCGTGTCCCGGGCCCGGGGATTGTCACACGCTTGGCGGTACCCACCAGTTGGCTGCCCGGGACATTCTTGAGAATAGTAGCGAAGAGGTTTAAGACCGGGCCCCGCAATATCACGGTTGGGAATCTTCCGCCAAGTCTCTGGCCGTACTACTGGCAGGTACGGGCCGCTGAGATACGGCGGAGGTGGTTGAGTCTTCGCCGTCATGCCAGGCCACTGCCTCACCTATACACATCGTGAACCCCTGTCCGTGGACCAAACCTGCTGCCTTGACATTCCAGTGGAGAACCTGGGTACCCTCGGCTACTTGGAGGGCTGCCCCGGAGCCGCGGTAGTGACCCTGCTCGCGGTCCCGCCGACGCGCTCATCGGCGCGGTGTCAGACCCCGGAGCTATGGGCGGGAATGTCCAGGCTTGATGCCACGCGCAGCCTCTTCTGCGGGCACTCCCCCGCCCTATTTTCTACTGGCAACGCGACTTGTTGAATGGGGACGAGTAGCAGTCAGGGGAGCGATGCTTTGCTGCTGATCCTGGCCCGCCTGCTTCGTCCTGGCCACGGGGTCCGACTGCTTCTTGGGCGTTCCCGCGGCCGTAGCCCCATCCCAGGGCCAAAGCTCCGCCGTCTGCGAAGGAGCCTTCAGCGCGTCCAGCAGCTTGCGCTAGACGTTGTCGTTTCTCGGCTTGTGGCTCATGCTTCCTCTTGTGGTCGGTTGGCTTGTGGTGAGGCGCCGATGTATCTGGCATAGGTGCTGGCTGAGTCAACCGCATGGCGTTCGATTGTTGCCGGGGAGTAGCCCAGGACTTCTGCGATGATCGGTATCGGGGTTGCCTTTGTCATTTCGTGAAGGGTACCGAGCCGGGCCGCGCGGGTGGAGAACATCTTTTTTAGACGCTCGCGGAGTGTTGCGCCCCTAATGTGGCCCCCCGGCTGTAGGCCGGGGAAAATCCACGGTGAGTTGGGGTGCGCCGCTGTTTGGCTTTGCCTCGTTGCTAGGTCGCGTAGGGGTTGGTCGAGGGGAGTCGGCAGTGTTATGGCTGTGGCGCCGAGGGTGACTGTGGCCTGTTCGTCCAGTATTTCGGTGTCGTTCCAGGTGAGCCGGACGGCATCTTCGATCCGTTGTCCGAAGATCAGGACGAGGATGGCTGCGAACCTGTCCCGGGGATTGAGCTTATCGCTGTGGATGACTTCCTGGATCAGGCGGTCTTGCTCGGCGGCCCCGATCTTGGGACTGGTGCCTCGCCGGTGCGGGGTGATGGCGATGTTCGCGGGAGTGAGTCTGCCTTTGATGGCCCATTGGAGGAAGCGGCTGGCGAACTCGCGGGTCGTGGGTCCTCCTGCTTGCCAGGCGTCAACGTCTGTTTGCGTCAGCTTTTCGAGCGTGGTGCCCCGGTCTGCAATCCATTTCAGGAAATCGATGGCGACTGTCGCGGTCTGCTTGGACCGCAGGAAGGTGCCCTCGCTGACCTGCTCCATGGCGTTCATGCGCCGGATCAGATGCCATCGGATGAAGCGGCGGGCAACGTCGTGGCTGTCGCCTTTAGGGAGGCGCTGGAGGGCCTGTTCACTCCAGGCATGATAGCGGGCGAGTCGTTCGTCCCGGCGGGGCAGCGCGCCGTGTTCGACCAGCAGTCCGCGGACATAGTCGCGGGTCCGGTTGTGGGGGAGAGCGTCCAGGGAGTCGTGGGTTATGGATTCGGAGGCGGCAAGGTCTGTGAGGAAGCGGGTGACGTGCTTTTGGTTGATCCAGGTCAGTCCGCTGTTGGCGCGGTTCATGGATTTCAGCGCTGCGGCAACGGGCTGGAGCGGCTCGGCGATGGCGCCGGTGTCGGGGTTGGTGAGGAGCCGTTCGACGGTGATGGTGAGGACGCAGGTCCAGCAGCGGCCGCCGGAGTGCAGTTCGGCCTCGGCGCCGCAGTCGCGGCAGCCGATGTTCATCTGGATGCCGCTGCAGGACCTGCATGCGGGCTGGCCTTCAATGACTCCTGGCAGGACGCCGTGGTGGCCGCAGAGGCAACATTGTGGAATTGGGCGCGCTGTGACCCGTTCCGAAGCCTTAACTCGTTGGTTGGATGCGTGGCACCGAGCGGTGGAGGAGCTTGAAGGTTTGCCAGCCATCCTCCGCGGCCGTGAGACTTTCTCGGGTCCGGGCGGGATCTACTCTGGCCAGCGTGGCCACGATCCCCTGCTGGACAGCCATCGCGGCGGTCAGGGACGGGAAAAACGACGTCCCTTCCGCGGGTGTCAGCACGATCTCGTCAGCCGACTTTTCCAGCGCTGGCGAAATGTTGTCCGCAAGGACGATTACCTTGGCACCGCGGGCCTTTGCCTTTGCCGCAGCAATGACAGCAACGTCGTAAAGCCTCCAGTAAGAACAGACGACGAGGCTATCGGCTGCGGTCATCCTGGCGACGTGGTTGGCGATCATCGCGGGACTGTCCAAGATCTGCCTGACGGGATAGCCGGCAAGATGAACGTTATGGACGAGGGCATGCCCGACGGCGGAGAAACTTCCCTGGGCGGTGACGTATATGTTTTCGGACGCGGCGAGGATTTCCGCGATCCGGGTGATGCGTTGTTCGTCGAGGTTCCGCAGTGACGTCGCGAGGGAATCGGCGTCCTGCCGCAAGGACGCACGAAACGGGGATTCCCCGTTGCCATGTGTTTCGGAAACTTCCAGCAGTGACAGGTGGGCAAGGTAGCGCGCCCGAAGGTCCCGCTGCAGATCAGGCCATCCCGCGTAGCCCAGGCGCTGGGCGAGCCTGGTAACGCTGGAGACACTCGTCCCGGCCAGCCCCGCAAGTTCGGCCGCAGGAGCGAAACTCGCCTTTGCCGGCTGGCTCGCCATGAGACTAAACACCTGCTGGGTGCTTCCGCCCAACCCTTTGCCCGGCAGCAGGGAACGCAGCCAGTCATCGACGGAATCGGCATCCGTTGCAGCTGCAACGGGGACAGTACGAGGTGGCACACCAGCTCCTAGTTGCAAAGTCTCTTGCAGATATCTATTGACTGCACAGTTGCTTGCATCTAGCATTGCACATTATCCACACTTACGTTAGCCCCTGAGGAGATAAAGGTGTCCCTTTCCGCGCGGCTCGACCGCCTGCCATTGAGCAGGCCGCACTATGCTCTATTGCTGATCGGAGGGCTCGGCTACACCTTCGACGGAATGGACAGCGCCGTCGTGGCTTTCCTCCTGCCCGACGTCCGGGAGGTCTTCTCCCTGTCGTCAGCCCAACTCGGGCTTGTCGCCTCGGCAGCCCCGTTCGGTTTCCTTTTCGGTGCCTTCCTCGCCGGGTACCTCGGCGACAAGCTTGGCCGGAAAAAGGTCATGATGTACGCACTGGCCCTGTACGCCACTGCCTCCTTGGTTGCCGCGCTGTCCATGAACTTCGAAGTCTTCCTCGCTGCGAGGATCCTGGCAGGATTGGGAGCGGGAGCGGAAAGCGCCATCATTGCGCCCTTCCTGTCCGAGTTCGTGCCGAGCTATAAGCGGGGCTGGTTCCTTGGCGCGTTGGCCGGTTTCTTCTCCTTCGGGTTCGTCGGGGCCGCCCTCATTGGACGCTTTGTCGTCCCGGCGTTTCCCGATGGGTGGCGGTGGGCGCAGGTGATTACCTTCCTCCCGATCGTCCTGCTGTTGTGGTGGCGACGGTCTCTGCCCGAATCCCCCCGGTTCCTGATGAACGCAGGAAAACTTGCCGAGGCCGAAAAGGTCGTGGTCGCCTTCGAAAACAAGGTCCTGGTGTCCACGGGCAGGGAACTGCCTCCGGTCGACCCGAACCATGCCCTGGAGCCGGAACCTGAAAAGTTCTCTTTGGGCAAGGCCATCAAGTTCCTTTGGGGCCCGCAAATGTGGCGGATAACCTCGGTGACCTGGTTGATCTGGTTTGTCATCACGTTTTCCTACTACGGATTCTTCTCATGGATACCGACGCTGCTGATCAGCAAGGGCCTGACGGTCACCACAAGCTTCACCTTCTCCCTGTATATCTACCTTGCACAGATACCGGGATACTTCAGCGCAGCATGGGTCAACGAAAAGCTCGACCGCAAGTACACGATTGCCATCTACCTCATCGGCTCGGCGATCAGCGCATTCTGGCTTAGCTCGATGTCCGACCCGGTTTGGATCACGGCCGCTGGTATCGCGCTGTCGTTCTTCCTCAACGGCACCTATGCCGGTGTCTACGCTTACACACCGGAGGTTTTCCCGACGTGGCTGCGGGCAACGGGCGTTGGCCTGAGTTCTTCCTTCGGCCGGGTGGGTTCCATTACCGCACCGCTGCTGATCGGAATCTTCGCCACCCAATGGGGATTCGTCGGAGTATTCGGCATGACAACAGCAGTGCTCGCCGTCGGGGTCGTCTGCACTTTGCTCTTCGCGGTGCGCACCAAGGGCAGGTCCCTTGAGGACATCACGATGGAAGAGATCAAAGGAAAGGAAGGACTGCGCGCATGAGCGGTAGTGAAGTCCATCACCTGCAGGAAGTTGAGCAGGCTGTGAAAGAAGAGGTCGGATTCAAACTGTTTACGATCCTGGCCTTCCGGGACCAGGGCCGGCAGATGGAAAGGATCTATTCCTCCCACCCCGAATACCCGGTCGGGGGACGAAAGGATGTCAGCCGCGACGTGGCGGCCGACTGGCTGGATGCGTGTCTGGTGTCGCAAAGGCCGTTTTTCGGTCCGACCCGGGCCGATGTTGAGCGGATCTTCAAGGACGCCGCGCTCATAACCAGCCTGGGCTGCGGATCGATCATCAATGCACCGGTCCTCCGGGAAAACACCACGGTCGCCGTGTTGAACGTCCTGGACGCCGAGGGCGCCTACACGGACCAGGACGTTGACAAAGTGCTGGACATTGCGCTCAGATACACCACCACAATTTTGGAAGCAGCAGGAGAATAACCAATGGCCAACGACCTACTTATCAAGAACGCGTCATACCTCAACGTTGCCGAAGGGCACTACGAACAGGGTGACATCAGGGTGTCAGGAGGTTCCATCACCCAAATCGAGTCAGGCCTGAAGGCAGACGGCGAGACGGTCATTGATGCCACCAACAAGTTCGTCCTGCCGGGCCTCATCGACTGCCATGTCCATGTGACAGCGGCCACTGCCGATCTGGGCCAGCTCGGTGAATGGTCCCCCAACTACGTTGCGTTCAACACCGCCAAGCTCATGGGCGAGATGCTGGACCGCGGCTTCACGACAGTGCGGGACACTGCCGGTGCAGATTTCGGGATTCACGACGCCCAGGCAGAAGGTCTCCTGCGCGGGCCCAGGTTGTTTTTCGGTGGCAAGGCCCTGTCGCAGACCGGCGGCCACGCAGACCCGCGACCCCGCGGGCGGGATGCCTACGACGCAGGTTCCTGCTGCCCGCACATCGGCCGCGTGGCTGATGGCGTGGACGCAGTACGACAAGCCGCCAGGGACGAGCTGCGAAAAGGCGCCCACCACATCAAGATCATGGCCGGGGGAGGGGTCGCATCCCCGACCGACAGGATCGATTCCACCCAGTACTCCCTTTCTGAAATCGAAGCCGCGGTAGAGGAAGCCACAGCCGCGAACCGTTATGTCACAGCGCACGCCTATACCGGCCGTGCGATCAATCGCGCCCTGCGCGCAGGCGTCCGGGGTATCGAGCACGGCAACCTGCTCGATGACGAGTCTCTGGAGCTCTTCAAGGAGTTCAACGCATTTCTCACCATGAACCTCGTAACCTACTGGGCTCTGGAAAGGGAAGGCCGCAAGTTCGGGCTGTCCCAGGAAAACTGGGAGAAGGTCGCCGCCGTCCTCGACGGCGGCTACGAGGCCTTGGGCAAGGCCCATGAGGCAGGCATCAACCTGGCCTACGGGTCTGACCTGCTGGGCGGGATGCAGGTTCACCAGGCCAAGGAATTCACTGTCCGTGCGAAAGTCATGCCCGCGATCGATGTCATCCGCAGCGCCACCACCACGGCCGCAGCACTGCTGCAGCGCGAAGGGGAACTCGGCACCATCGCGGCAGGAGCCCACGGTGACTTCGTCATCACCTCAGAGGACCCGCTGAAAGACCTCACGGTCCTTGCCGAAACACGGCTGGAGTACGTGATCCAAAACGGCGCAGTCGTCAAGAGCGCAACTTCCACGGGGGCCTAGACCCTTCTATGTTTGTCAAGCCGGGTTGGGTGTGGCGTCGGTGGCGTTGAGCGCGCGGTAGATCTTGCGGGCGAGATAGCGCTTGAGGCATCGGCGGATCTCCTTGGTGGTGCGGCCTTCAGTGCGACGTTTCTCGACGTAGGCGCGGGAGGCGGGGTCGTGGGTCAGGCGAGTGATCGTTGCGATGTGCAGGGCGCGGTTCAGGCGCCGGTCGCCGCCGCGGTTGAGTCGATGGCGGACGGTGTTCCCGGAGGAGGCAGGGACGGGGGGTTCGTACCGGCGAGGGCGGCGAACGCGGCTTCGGAGCGGACCCGTCCAGGGTGGGACCAGGCGGTCAGCGCGATCGTAGCGGTCACGGGCCCGATGACAGCCTTCTCGGGGTGAATCTTCTATATCTGTCAAGCTGCGCTGGGGATCGTTTCGTTGGCGCGGGATGGGGTTACAGGAGCAAGGGGTCTTGTACTGGTAGTGGCCGCTATTCAAGTGGTCTGTATTCGTCGGTCACATACGACAGCGGGTTCCACCACCAGGTGACTCGGACTACTGGGTGTCCGCCAGCCAGAGGTCCGGGCCAAACACCTCGTACTGGATGTCCTTGGCCGGAACGCCCTTGGCAACAAGGGCGCTCCGCACGGACTGGAGGAACGGGAGCGGGCCGCAGAGGTAGTACTCGGCGTCGTCGGGGAGTTCCACGGCAGTGATGTCCATAAAACCCGAGAACTCGGATGCCGGGGCCGCCCCGGATGCCGTCGGCTCGAGGAACCAGACGGACAGGGAGCCGTCCGGAATCTGCGCGAGGTCCTCCGTGACCTGTGCCCGCAGCGGGAATGATGCCGGGCTGTCGTCGGCGTGCAGGAGCTTCACCTGCCGCTGGGAACCGGACTTCACTAGGTGGGAGAGCATTCCGGCCATCGGCGTGATGCCAATGCCTGCACTTGCCAGGACCGCAGGCCTGTCCGTGTACTCGAGCACGACATCGCCGAACGGGACCGAGAGCACCACTTCGTCGCCCACCTGGACCTCGTTGTGGAGGAGGTTGGACATCTCGCCGTCCGGCGTCGGGAGCCCGTGAATCCTCTTGACGGCGAACTGACGGTGCTTGCCGTCGTCGGCCTTGGTGAGGCTGTATTGCCGGGGCTGGTGCACGCCGTCGTGCATGCGCATTTTGATGGTCACGTACTGCCCGGGCAATGACGGTTTGACCTCACGCTCGTCGGTGCGTTCAACAATGAACGTCACGACGTCGTCCGTCTCCTGGATCCGCTGGGCCACGCGCCACGTCCGCCAGATGGTCTCGGGTGTGAGGTGCACGGCGTTGTAGAGCCCGCGTTCCTTGTTGATGAGCATGTTGGCCATGAGCCAGTACACCTCGTCCCATGCCGCTGCGACTTCCGGGGTGACGGCGTCGCCAAGCACGTCAACAATGGCCCACATCAGGTGATCATGGACAACGTGGTACTGGTTCGGGCTCAGCCCCAGCGAAACGTGCTTGTGGGCAACCCGTGAGAGCAGGTGGTCCGGCAGCTGATCCGGCTTGTCCACCAGAAAGCCGGCGAATGCGGCGATGGACCCGGCGAGGGCCTGCTGCTGCCGCCCGTCCGCCTGGTTTCCGCGGTTGAAGAGGCCGTCGAGGAGGTCCGGGCGGGCTTCAAACATGTGTTCGTAGAACCGCTGCGCGATCTCCTGGATGTGCTCGCCCACCACGGGCAGCGTTGCCTTGATAATGGGGAACGAGGTGTCGGAGAGCATGATGGATCCCTTCCGGTGTGACCGGCTATTTCCAAGCGGTGTTACGTGACTGAGCACTGCAAACCTAACAGTGCGCGCCTGTGGCCCTCCGGGTCAAGGGGCCGCGATGCTCCTATTGACGATCCGAGGAACCTGATGGTCGTGGTGCATGGATCAGCCCTGGCTGCCGTGCGCGGCTACGGACAGCGGCTGCCACTCGTTCCACGTCGCGAGCCGGGATTCGTAG
>NZ_JBWZCI010000023.1:0-73098 GCF_059383495.1 Pseudarthrobacter sp. RHLT3-21 | reverse complement strand
GCACGGCCAAGAACTGGTCAAAAGTACTTGCAGCCACTGGTCAAAACCACTGCCGCGAACGGTCAATCCAAATTGCCGTCTCTGGTCAGTTTAAAGTTGCAGCTAACACCCGGTGGGCGATCGAAGAAACCTTCCAAACCGCCAAGGGAGAAACCGGACTGGACCACTACCAGGTGCGCCAATACACCGGCTGGTACCGCCACATCACCCTCTCCATGTTCGCCAGGCCTTTCTGACCGTGATCCGCTCCAAAAAAGGGGCCCTGCCGCCGGAAGCGGGGAACTGATCCGGCTCTCGCTGCCCGAAATCAGGCGCCTGCTCGTCCGGCTGGTCTGGCACCGCACCACCGCCCCAAGCAAGTCTTGGAACACTCAACCTGGCGACGAAAACACCAACACCGCGCCCGATATTGGCATTACAAAGCCCGCGGCCACACCCCACAAACGCGACTGTACTACTAGCTAGGCGACCAGCTTCTCGCGGGATGCAAAGGCAGCTATTTCGACGTCTGCGCTCTCAGTCGTGAGGGTCATGGCCTGAAAGCCCCGCTGACCGATGTATTTTACATCCGGATGCCTGCCGGGCCGGGGATCGGCAGTGGTCCCACCCGTCAGCGGGAAAGCAAGCGGGCCGGATTCCGGCCGATGTGCGGGGCGGCCCCGGGGACCTGGGGTTTCCGGGACCGGCCATACCGGCGGGGTAGGGTGCTGCCCCGCGCAGTGGTGTCAGATTTTCTGTGCGCGCAGGCGAAGGGCGTTGGTGATGACGCTGACGGAGGATAGCGCCATCGCGGCGGCGGCGACGATGGGGGAGAGTAGCAGGCCGAACGCTGGGTAGAGGATACCTGCGGCGAGTGGGATCCCGGCCGCGTTGTAGATGAACGCGAAGACGAGGTTTTGGCGGATGTTGGCCATTGTGGCTTCGGAGAGCTTCCTGGCCCGCACGATTCCGGTCAGGTCCCCCCGGAGCAGGGTGATGCCGGCGCTTTCGATCGCCACATCGGTTCCGGAACCCATGGCGATACCGACGTCGGCCGCGGCCAGGGCGGGCGCGTCGTTGACGCCGTCCCCGGCCATCGCCACGATCCGTCCTTCGCTGCGCAGGCGCTCGACCACGGCGCTCTTGTGATCGGGGAGCACTTCGGCCTCGATTTCCGTGATGCCCAGCCGCCGGGCGACCGCCTCGGCGGTGGTGCGGTTGTCCCCGGTGAGCATGAGGACGCGGATGCCTTCCTTCCGCAGGGCGGCCAGCGCGGCGGGGGTGCTTTCCTTGACCGGATCCGCGATGGCGAAAACCGCGGCGAGGAGCCCATCGACGCTGGCGAAGATGGCGGTCGCACCGTCGGCCCGCAGCTCGTCGGCGCGCGCTGCGAGCGTGTCGGTCCCCACGCCCCCGGAAGCCAGGAATTGTGCACTGCCCAGCGTCACCCGCCGTCCTTCCACCGTTCCGGCGACGCCCTTGCCCAGCGGCGAGTCGAATTCCTCCACGGATGGAATGGTGATGCCGGCGCCCTGAGCGGCTTCGATGATGGCCAGGCCGAGCGGGTGCTCGGAGGCTTGCTCGACCGCGGCGGCCAGGCGCAGCACGTCCTGTTCCTCGAAGCCCGCGGCCGTGACGATCCCGGTGACGGAGGGCCGCCCCTCGGTCAGGGTCCCGGTCTTGTCGACCACCAGCGTGTCGACTTTTTCCATGCGTTCGAGGGCTTCGGCGTTCTTGATGAGCACGCCCAGTCCTGCGCCGCGCCCGACGCCGACCATGATGGACATCGGCGTGGCCAGGCCCAGGGCGCACGGGCAGGCAATGATCAACACAGAAACGGCCACGATCAGCGCGTGCGCCATCCGGGGTTCGGGTCCGGCCAGGGCCCAGATGATGAAGGCGGCCACGGCGATGGCGATGACGATGGGAACGAACCAGGCGGAGACCTTGTCGGCCAGGCCCTGGATCGGGGCCCGTGAGCGCTGGGCGTCGGCGACCATGGCGACGATGCGGGCCAGCATGGAGTCCCGGCCCAGTTTCTGTGCGCTGATGATGAGCGCTCCGGTCTGGTTGAGCGTGCCACCGACCACGTGGTCCCCGGTTTGTTTGGTCACGGGCATGGATTCGCCGGTGACGAGGGATTCATCGAGCGTGGAGCGCCCGTCCACGACCTCGCCGTCGACCGGGACCTTCTCTCCGGGCCGGACCCGGAGCCGGTCACCGACCTGCAACTGGTCGAGCGGCACTTCCTGCTCGGTGCCGTCGCTGCCGATCCGTCGGGCGGTCTTGGGTGTCAAATCCAGCAGGGCCTTGATGGCGCCGGAGGTCTGCTCCCGGGCCCGCAGCTCGAGTACCTGGCCGAGCAGGACCAGGACCACGATGACCGCGGCGGCCTCGAAGTAGACATCGACGCTGCCATCCATGGCCCGGAATGCCTCGGGAAAGGCTGAGGGCACGAAGACGGCGATCACGCTGTAGATCCAGGCCACCCCGGTGCCGATCGCGATCAGCGTGAACATGTTCAGCCTCATTGTCCGTACCGAGGCCCAGCCCCGTGCAAAGAAGGGCCAGCCGGCCCACAGCACGACGGGTGTGGCCAGGAAGAACTGGGTCCAGGCGGAGAGCCGTGGCGGTATGGCCTCGTGCAGCGCGGGGAAGAGGTGCACGCCCATTTCGAGTGCGAAGACCGGGATCGTCAGGGCCAGGCCGACCCGGAAGCGCCGGCTCATATAGCCGAGTTCGGGGTTGGGTCCGCTGCCGGCTGTGAGGACCACGGGTTCCAGGGCCATCCCGCAGATGGGGCAGGAGCCTGGCCCCGCCTGCCGGATTTCAGGGTGCATCGGACAGGTGTAATCGAGCTCCCCGTCGTTCACCGGGGCCACGCTCCCGGACGGTCCGGTGCCGTGGAGGTACCGGCCCGGATCTGCCACGAACCTGCCCTGGCATCCGGCCGAACAGAAGTAGTACGTATCTCCCTGGTGCCCGGTGTGGTGTCCGGTGGCGCGGGGGTCGATGGTCATCCCGCAGACGGGATCCTTGACCTGCTCGGCCGTCCCGGTCTCCTGGTGGTGGTGTGCATGCTCGGTCATGATTAATCCTCTGTGTGGTGGCCGCGATGGCAGCCCCGGGGTTCCGGGATTGGGGCCCGGCTCGTAGAACGTCGAATATCTCGCTGGTGGATCCGGGCCGACAGGCCAATGGTGTGGGATTATCGGGTCACCTCCACCATCCTGCCCGGCCAGTCCTGCCCTGTCTGCCGTCCCAGGGGGGCGCGACCCCTGGCTAACCCGCTGGCACCGTTTCAAACGAAAAACTCGCCGCAGGTCTCCGTCCGCGGTCGGCATGCCGATCAGGATGAGTGAGACTTTTCTTCGGTCGTATCTGTACCGGAGTAGCTCGAGAGCGGTAGTGCCGAAGCGTTTCGGATTTGGTCACAGTTGCCGGCGCTCATTCACCCGTTCGATTGCCTTACCTGTCTCAATGAGCAGGAATATCGCGACCGATAGGCCGAGCGTGTAACCCCACTGACGCAAACCGAGCGGGGCTGAGTGGAACCAGAGGTTCATGAACGGAGCGTAGACAAACGCGAGCTGTAATGTCAGGAGCGCACCGGCGCAGATCCAGATCGCCGGGTTTCCGCGCAGGACTGCCAGGTTCAGGCTGGAGGCATGTACGAAGCGTGAGTTGAATAAGTAGGCGAGTTGACTGAGAGCGAGCATGGTCACCGCGGTCGTTTGCGCCATTGCCAAAGGAGCACCGGCAGCGAGCTCGAGAAAGAACACTGCCGTGGTGGCGCCACTGATGAGCACCGCGACCCAGACAATTCGTCCCAGATAAGCCCGGTCCAGGAGAGATCCGCCGGGTTTGAGCGGCTGGCGCAGCATCAATCCGGGCTCGGCAGGCTCATAGGCGAGGGCGAGCGAGAGGGTGATCGCAGTGATCAGGTTGATCCACAGGATCTGCGTCGGTTGTAGCGGCAAAGTGAATCCGAATAACACGGCGACAAGGATAACCATCGACTGGGCCGCCGTCGTGGGCAAGAGAAAGACAATCGACTTCTGCAGGTTGTCGCGGATGCGCCGCCCCTCTTCGATGGCGCGTTCGATGGTGGCGAAGTTATCGTCAGCGAGGACGATATCGGCCGCCTCCTTAGTCGCCTCTGTGCCCTTGATTCCCATGGCCACGCCGACGTCAGCACGGGTGAGGGCGGGTGCGTCGTTAACACCGTCGCCGGTCATCGCAACGATCTCTTTGTGCGTTTGCAGTGCCTTGACGATACGGAGTTTGTGTTCGGGGCTGGTACGCGCATAGACGTCCACGTCGCGCACAACCCGGATGAGTTGGTCCTGACTCATGGCCTCCAGCTCGGCACCGGTTATCACCCGTGAGTGCGCGCCGTCGGTGATTCCCATCTCGCGGCTGATTGCCCGAGCTGTGCCCGCGTGGTCGCCGGTGATCATTTTCACGCGGATGCCGGCGGCGTGCATGGTGGCGATCGCCTCGATCGCCTCCGGCCGAGGAGGATCAACGATGCCGACCACTCCAAGGAACAGCATGCCGTCGTCAACGTCCCCGACGTTCAGGTCGGCCATACCGTCGGCGGCGACGGCGCTGGCGGCGGCCAGCACGCGCAGACCTTGCGCGCTGAGATCATCGACACACGTATCCCAAAAAACCGCATCGAGCGGCTCCCGCTGCCCGTCGGCGTCGAGCTGGTGGCTGCTGCGACCGAGCAACACGTCCGGAGCGCCTTTAAGGAAAATGCCCAGGTGCCCCTCGCGGGTTCGGTTCAGCGTGGCCATGAACTTGCTGTCGGACTCGAACGGCACGACGGCGACTCGCTCGTGTGCGGCGGAATCAAATCCGGCCTTCACGGCGAGGGTGCGCAGTGCGCCCTCGGTCGGTTCACCGACGACCCGCCATTGGCCGCCTTCCTCCATGACGCGGGCGTCATTGCACACCGCCATGGCCGTGACGAGTTCGTTCAGATCGGGGTGGGCGCCAAGTGTGGCGGGTTCGCCGTTGAGGATGATAGCGCCGACCGGCTCGTAACCGACGCCAGAGACCGGGTATCGCGCCTGTCGGGTGACGGCGATACGTACTGTCATTTCGTTGCGGGTGAGCGTGCCGGTCTTGTCGGAGCAGACGGTGGTGACCGAACCGAGCGTCTCGACCGCGGTCAGGTTGCGTACGATGGCCCGCCTGTTGGCCATCTGATGCACACCGAGAGCGAGGGTGATGGTGACGAGCGCCGGAAGTCCCTCGGGGATGGCCGCGACCGCGAACCCAATAGCCGCCGACAGCAGATCATTTCCGTCTTGATCGTGCAGGAGACGACCGATCGCGAGCATGATCGCGGCGACGCCGACTATAAGTAGCGACAGCTTCTTCCCGAAGGAGTCAAGCTGCCGGGTGAGCGGCGTGTCGAGGCTCTGCACCCCTGTGATCAAGGTCTGGATGCGCCCGATCTCAGTGTCTGCGGCAGTGGCCGTAACAACTCCTGTGCCGCGGCCGGCAGCAACGATGGTACCCGAAAAGAGCATGCTGTGCCGGTCGCCAATGCCAGCGTCCGCCGGCACCGGACCGGTCATCTTATCGGCGGGAACTGACTCACCGGTAAGGGCGGATTCTTCCACGCGCAGGTTGGTTGCCTCAATGAGTCGAATGTCGGCGGGCACCTTGTCACCGGACTTGACCCGCACAATGTCGCCGGGAACAAGCGCTTCCGCGTTCAGATCAACCCATACCCCGTCACGGCGGACCTGGGCGTGCAAGGAGAGCATCTTGCGAATAGCGTCCAGGGCCTTCTCGGCCCGGCCCTCTTGCAAAAACCCAATCACAGCGTTGATCACGGCAACAGCAATGATAACCGCGGCATCGATCCAATCTCGGAAGATCAGTTTGATCACGGCAGCGGCCAGCAGCACATATATAAGCACGTCGTTGAAGTGGCCCAGAAACCGCAGCGCCGGGTTCCTCGCGGCCGCCGCAGCCAGCCGATTCGGGCCATAATCGGCCAGGCGCTGTTCTGCGGCACCGGCGCTGAGGCCATGATGGTTTGAGCCCAGCTCCGCGAGCACCTCGGTGGCCGGCCGGGCGAAAGGGCCGTGCACGCGTACGAGCCCACCGGTCGGGGAAGCGATCATCGAAGCGCCGACTCCTGAATGGGCATCACGCACTGACATCTGGGACCTTAGACCGTCCGTCCACCATCGGCCTGTTGAACAGGGACGGGTTGCGGTTTTCCTCTCCGTCTTCCGGGGTGGCACGGGGTCGGGAAATGAGGACGGGGCCTTTGGCGTGGTGCAGGACGGCATGGGCTGTAGAGCCGATGGTGCCTCTGATGAGTCCGTGGCCTTTGGTCCCGACGACGGTGATGCTGGCGCCCCGCGCCGCCTGCAAGATGGCTCTGGGGATGGAGGTGTCGGTCAGCAGCCGTGCCTCGATGCTGATTCCCGGTGCCGTCTCGCGCACACTGTGCAGGACTGAGTCAAGAAGTGCCTGGGTGCTGGGGTGACTATCCTCTGCCGGGTCCCGAAGCAACTTGAAACCAGCGGGTGCGTGTTGGACGTGGACGACGGTCAGTTTCGCGCCCGTCAGGGAGGCCAGAGCGCACGTATCCTTGAGTGCCGCTGGCGAGCCGGAACTGTCCACCGCGACGACGACGGGCCCCTCGGGGTGGTCATCGGCACGGATCACGGCAACCGGGCAACTGGCCGTCGCCGCCATTTCCAAACTCACGGACCCGACCAGCAAGCCCATAAAACCGCCGATACCCCGGCTTCCGACGACGAGCATCGCTTCACCGGCAGAGAGTTTCAGGAGATGTTCCGGAGCCCACCCATACAGAAGGCTGGTCTTAATATCCAGGGCGGGGGCTTCGTCCTTCGCCAGGGCCAGGCCCTCGTCAAGGGCAATCTCGCCGGAACGTTCGAGTCCGCTGTCTGCCACGCCGGGGACCGGACCCAGGTCGTGGGTCAGCAGCGGCCACAGGGAGCAGTGCACCAGATGCAGCCCGCAACCGCGGAGGACGGCTTGTCTCGCGGCCCAGCGGACTGCCTGGCCGGATTCCACTGACGCGTCGTAGCCAACGACGATGTTTTTAGACTCCTGCATGGTTCCGCCCTTTATCTGATGTTTGGGGGATATGATCCCAATTTGTCCCGGGCGTCGCCGCGAGTGCAGGTGGCAGTTCGGTGCCATGTGCGACCAGCACTGAGCACTTCGCATGTTCTGAAACCGCGGCGCTGACGGCGCCGATGAGTAAGCCTTTGAGCCCGCCGAGGCCGCGGCTTCCGAGGATGAGCAGCTGGGCCTGCCGGCTTTCGTCGACCAGGACCTTGGTGGCAGGGCCCTGGCGTATGACCAGCTCCAGGGCCGGGGGAGGGGCGGGGCCGAAGACCTTGCTGACGGCTTCAGAACAGACATCTCCGGCGACGTGATCCGGGTCCGCGACAGCGGGGGGTAAGCCGGCCATAGGGAATCTCGAATTCCCAGGCGGTCACAACTCTGATGTCCGCCTCCAGCAGGGGTGCGAGTGCACCGGCCCAGCGTAAGGCCAGGATCGATGGGGGACTTCCGTCGACTCCGACGACTATTCTGGGTCTTTTTTCCGTTTGGTTCATGGTCTGTCGTTCTTGATGCACGGTGTTCCGCCCTTTGAATCTCTCGGAGATCTATCGGTTCCTGGATGTACAGCGCACGGCTTCATCGTAGCTGCACTCCAGTGCACCCGGCGCCGCTGCCGGGTGCATTGCCGCCGCCGGCCAGGTGAGATGGATCGCAGCGAGGCCCGCCCGTCCACCTCCGCCCCTGGGCCCTGGCCTTCGCGGCGTCCAGGTCCGTTCGCGACCGGTTCCCGCGTTCGCGCTGATATGCGTGTCGGGCTAATACCTGCCGAAGTGAGGGCTTCCGCCATGATGGTCGGGGCGCTGTCCATCGCATCTGCTGGTCAGGACCCGCGCCAATGCAGTGAAGTACTTATGGTTTATCGACGGGGAGTCCCAGGCGCTGGTGTCCCACCCGCCAACCGGATACGACATTGTCCGTGGTCCCGACCGGAGCAGTCCAACGCATTGATCAAGTTCTGCTTAGGACCCCTCCCACGTTTCGGGTGCTGCGAGAACTGTTGTGACTCATGACAGGCTCTTGGCGGCCATTGCCGACAGCGCCCACCCTAGCCCCCTTAAGGACGCCGAAAACCGTTTTAAGGACGCCGAAAACCGTTCCGGACCTAAAGGGACATACGGATTTCATACATGAAACCGCGAATATCCCTTACATTTTTCTACGAACCGTAGAAGGATGGCCCCATGTTGTTCACACACGACGACCCGATCCTTGTCCTTGACGAAGAGCAGTCCTGGAAGCTGCTCGAAAACACCCAGCACGGGCGCATTGTCCTGACCGCCGCAGGCGAGACCGATATATTCCCGATCAACTACCGCGCCCACGACGGCGTCCTGCTGCTGCGCACGGCCCCCGGCACCAAGCTCGCCGAGCTCACCATCAATGAGAACGTGCTGTTCGAAGCCGACGGCATCACCAGCGAGGAAGCCTGGAGCGTAGTGGTCAAGGGAACGGCCCGCGTGCTTACCCTGAGCCAGGAGATCGCCGATGCGGAGGCGCTGAACCTGAAGACGTGGGTGCCCACGTTCAAAGACTTCTATGTCGAAATCAAACCGTCGCTGATCAGCGGGCGGCACTTCAACTTTGGCGAGCAGCCGGAACGGTTCTGACCGAAGCCTGTCGAGCAGTCCGGCGGCAATCGGAGGCCATCCGCCCATCAGGCGCTTAACCAACCTGTCGGGGCAGCACATCTAGACGCCGCCCCGGCGCCCCCGTTCCTTACCGGGTGCGCCGGTCCACCGCTGGCCGTTATACCCTCCGGGGTATATAATTAGCAAAGCAGCCACCACATTTGGAGCCCGCCATGGAACTTGATTCGACAGAACTCACCCCCGTCGTTAACCGGCTCAAGCGGGCCCAGGGCCAGCTTGCAGCCGTCACCCGCATGCTCGAAGAGGGCCGTGACTGCAAAGACATCGTCACCCAGCTCGCAGCGGTCTCGAAGGCTTTGGACCGGGCAGGATTCGCCATCATCGCCACCGGCTTGGAGCAGTGCATCACCAGGGAAGATGCCAGCATGAATAAGAAAGACCTGGAAAAACTCTTCCTGTCCCTCGCCTGAGCCGCAACCAACCGAAAACCAAACCCACGGAGGGGGCGTTGTGGCCCGTGCCGGTTGCGACCGGCCCCTTAGGGTCCTCTACGGCGGGGTCATTGCTGGCAATCGTTGCACCGGTCCCGGTCCCGGCCACGAACTGCCACGACTCCCGAGGCGGCCGGCGGGACAGCGGCCGATGGACCAGGAACGGAGAAGGAAAATGATGGGCGGATATGGTTCGATGATGGGCTCGACGTGGCTGTTCTGGGCGCTCCTGATTGTCGGTATCGTCCTGCTGGTAATCCTCGCCGCACGGTTTTTCTACGGCGGTATGAACCGTGGCGGAACCGGCCGCGGGGAGGGCCCTGGCACGGACGGGCCCGCTACGGGCGCCAGTGCCGCCCGACGAATCCTGGACGAACGGTACGCCAGGGGAGAATTGAGCACAGAAGAATACCGTGAACGGCTCAAGGTCCTCGGGAACGACACCTGATGCAGCCCCTCAGCCGTCGCAGTGCCCTGATGCTGGGAGGTGCGGGCGCTGCAGCCGCCGCGACGGGTGCGGCGGGCCTGTTGTGGGGCCAGGGTACGGGCTTCCAGGCAGCCGGTGGGCAGGACCTGAGTGAGCCGCAGGCCCTGCACAGTGCCGACGGCCGGCTTCAGGTGAAACTGTCAGCGGCCCCGGGCCAGGTTCGGATCGCGGGCAGGGATGCCACTGCGCTGTCCTATAACGGGTCCCTGCCCGGCCCCACCCTGTTCCTGCGGCCCGGGGACCGGGTAAATGTGACGCTGGAGAACAGGCTGGGGGATCCGACCAACCTGCACGTCCACGGGCTGCACGTCTCCCCGCAGGGCAACAGCGACAATGCGCTGGTCTCGGTTGAACCGGGAACGTCCTTTGAGTATGAGTACCGGCTCCCGGCGGACCACCCGCCGGGCGTGTACTGGTACCACCCGCATCGCCACGGAAGTGTGGCCGACCAGATCTTCGGCGGCCTGTACGGGGCGATCATCGTCCAGGACCCCCAGCCCGTGCCGGTCAGCCGGGAACGGGTCCTGGTCATCTCGGACATCTCCCTCACCGGTGGCGGTTCCATCGCCACGGTGTCGGCGATGGAGAAAATGATGGGCAGGGAAGGTGCCCTGGTGCTGGTTAACGGGCAGCTGAACCCGGCTCTGACCGCCCGGCCGGGCGAGCGTGAGCGGTGGAGGGTCATCAATGCCTGCACATCCCGGTACCTGAAACTGCGCCTGGACGGCCAGGACCTGCGGCTGCTGGGCCTGGATTCGGGCCGCTACCAGGAACCCCGGGACGTTGACGAGGTGCTGCTGGCCCCGGGCAACCGGGCGGACGTGCTCGTTACCGCCGCGCAGGGTGCGGCCGTGCTGCGCACCCTGCCCGTGGACAGGGGAAGCATGGGATCCATGATGGGCGGCAACAACGGAGGCGGACAGTCCCCGCCCGGCCCGGACGGGACGGTCCTGGCCACCCTGGCCGTTACCGGCGCACCGGCCGGGGCGCCCGGACCGGTTCCGGCGCAGCCGGCGCCGCGGGACCTGCGGGCTGTGGCGGTCACCGCGCACCGGGAACTGGTCTTCGCCATGGGCATGGGCATGAACAGCGGCGGCATGGGCTCGGGGATGATGAGTTTCACCATCAACGGCAGGGCGTTCGACCCGGCCCGGGTCGACACGACGGTCCCCGCCGGTGCCGTCGAGGAGTGGACCCTGAGGAACACGAGCCCGATGGACCACCCCATGCACCTGCACGTGTGGCCGATGCAGATCATCGAACAGGCCGGCCGGCCCGTGGACAGTCCCGTGTGGCAAGATGTGGTGAACGTCCCGGCCCGCAGCAGTGTCCGGGTCCGGATCGCCTTCGATGACTTCACCGGCAAAACCGTCTACCACTGCCACATCCTCGACCACGAGGACAGCGGCATGATGGGCCTGATCGAAGCCCGGTAGCACAGCGTCTTCGCAGCCTTTGCACGCCTGAGAAAACCGATGAAGGAGCACCACTATGAGCTACGCACACACCATTACCGTCGCCCTGCCCTACGGAGAAGCAGTAACCCGGACCCGTGAAGCCCTCTCGGGGCAGGGCTTCGGCGTGCTGTCCGAAATCGATGTCCGCGCCACCTTCGAGACGAAGCTCGGGTCCGACGCCGGACAGGTCCTGGGCGACTACCTCATCCTGGGAGTCTGCAATCCTGCCCTGGCGCAGAAAGCTCTCGCCGCGGACCCGGACATGGGACTGCTGCTGCCCTGCAACGTCGTCATCAGGCGCGGACCGGACAACGGCACCACCGTCATCCAGACCATCGACCCGCAGACCATGGTGCAGCTCAGCGACGCCCCGGCCGTCTCCGAAGTCGCCTCGGACGCCGATCACAGGCTCCTCGCAGCCCTGAAAGAGCTCCAAACCGCCTGAGACTCGCCCGGCCTCCGGACCGGAGGCTCATGGGAAGCGAAACGGGCGCCGCTGCCTGCCTTTTGCGTCCCCGTACGCATCGGAGCGTGGCTGGCCGCCCTCGGCCCATGATGCGACTATGTATACCCGCAGGGCCGTTGGGCCCTGTTCCGGGAAGCGATGCGAACATAGTGTCCTTGGAGGAGGTCTGATCATGATGGATGGCTGGTACGGGAATGGCTGGGGTGTCGGCGCGTGGGTGGCCATGGCCGTGTTGATGCTGATTTTCTGGGGCGGGGTGGTCACTGTCGTTGTGCTCCTGGTCCGGCGGACCCATCCGGGTGAGGGACCGGCCGCTCTGCGGCCGCCGCACCACGACGCCGAGCGTATTCTCAATGAGCGCTTCGCCCGGGGGGAAATCGACGAGCAGGAGTTCACTGCACGGCGCACGGCGCTCAGGCGCCAGGAGTGATATCCGGTCGCGGTGATGGTGTCGAGGATCTGCTGGTCGGTGATGGCATCCGGCACCGTGACCTAGGCGGATTCAAGGGGCAGGTTGACGCTCGCCTGGACTCCGTCGAGTTTTTCCCAGTTTCCGTTCCACCCGCGCAACACACGAAGCGCAGGTCATCCCTTGGATGACCAGTTCAATGATGCGCGTATTGGTCACGGTGCCGGAGTCCATACTCAGGCCCCGGCGGCTACAACGAGGTAGCCGGCTTCTGCGGCGGCTTCGCCGATTTTCTCCGGGTCGAGCTCGTCCGCCGAGGTGATATTGGCAACGGAGATGCCGTCCTTGTTCAGTTCCACGGCGACCTCCTGGACCCCGTCAAGCTCCTGAAGTTCCTCGGTCACGGAAGCGACGCAGTGGCTGCAGTCCATGCCGGAAATATTGACGGTGGTATTGACGCTCATGATGATTTTCTCCTTCGTTCCTAGCGCAGCAGACGGGCAATGGCGTCTGACGCTTCCCTGACTTTGGCATCCCCGGCTTCGGACGATTCGGCTGCGGCGCTGACGACGCAATGGCCGATGTGTTCATCGAGGAGCGCGATGCTGACCGCGTGCAGTGCCTTAGTGACGGCCGCGACCTGGGTCAGGATGTCAATGCAGTAGGAATCCTCGCTGACCATCCGGGCAATCCCGCGCACCTGGCCTTCGATGCGTTTGAGTCGTCGCAGGTATGCCTCTTTGTCCGCGGCGTACCCGTGAGGCGACGCAACAGCCGCGCCGGCGGCATCATCGACAGTGTGGTTCACAGCAGCTCCTTCCGACATGTAGAAATATATACCCCCTAGGGGTATGTACTCAAGTACCTGTCGGGGCATCAGCGAACGAACCGGCAGGGAGGGACTGACCTTGCCGTCACGCCATCCGGGAGCGAGGCAGGGGAGCGGCTGGGCTGGTGGGCCGGACATCCCCGTCAGAGATGCGGTTGTGCCGAACGGGACGCCGCCAAATCTGTAGTGTTTGACTATTGGAACAAAGAGCCGTGATGTCATCTTGCACGCCGGCAATCCGAACGGAAGACCCGGCAGGACTCACTACAAGGACCCGAAACGCAATGACACACCAGAACGCAACACTGCGGGGCTCACAACAACCTGCGAAGGACATGCCTGGCAGCGGTGCCCGGATGCCGCTTGGGCCCCGGCGTCTCCTCCTCGTCGGAAGCCTCTGCGTCCTTGCCGGCGTCTTGGCCGGCCGGTACTTCGCCGGAGGCTTAGTGCTCGCGACCGCTGGCGCCGCTGTATTGGCCACGGCGCTCTCATACCGGGTGGAGAACCCCTGGAGGCGGGTCGCCATCGCTGCTCAGAATCTTGCCGTCTGTCGAATAGCCGTTGCCGGTGACCCGGAAGCTGCGGCCGGCAACGAGCAGCTGCCGAACGGTCATTTCGTTGAGCGTCAGCGTCCCAGTCTTGTCCGTTGCTATGTGGGTGGTGCTGCCGAGTGTTTCGACCGCGGACAGCTGCTTGATGATGGCGCCGCGCCGGGCGAGCCGGGAAGCGCCCATGCTCAGAGTGAAAGCGACGACGGCGGTCAGACCCTCCGGGATGGTGGCTACTGAGAGGAAGACGGCGGTGATCAGCAGATCGGACCAGGTCTGGCCCCGGGACAATCCGAGTATGAAGACGATGGCAACGACAACGAGTGCGACGATCGTCAGCGTCCCGGCAAGCTGATCGATCCGCCGCTGCAGCAGGGTCTTCTCAGTTCCCGCACCACCGAGCAATGAGGCGATGCTGCCGATCTCGGTGTCCATTCCGGTGGCCGTCGCCACCATCACGGCGCGCCCACGGCTGACGTCGGTGCTCGTGAAAAGCATGTTCGTCCTGTCCGCCAGCGCAAGATCCGCGTCGGTCAGCATCTGGGTGGTCTTGTCCACGGGCTGGGACTCACCGGTCAGCGCGGCTTCGGCAACCTGCAGCCTCACAGCCTCGATCAGTCGTCCGTCCGCAGGGACCGAATCGCCGGCGTCCAGCAGCACTATGTCTCCTGGCACCAGGTCGGAGTTGGAAATTTCCTGCTCGCCCCCGTCCCGGCGCACCCGAGACGTGTCCACAGTCATCTTCCGCAGCGCCGCAAGACTGCTGTCCGCCCGTCTCTCCTGAACGTAGTTCAGAACCGTGTTGAGGATGATGACAGCCAGAATCACGACGGGCGTTTCCCATTCCCGGGAGACCGAGGCGCTCACTGCGGCGGCAACGACCAGCAGGATAGTCATCTTCCCCGCCAGGAGCCGCAGTACTTTTTTCCATGCAGGTTTCTTTTGTGCCTCAACCAGCACATTGGGCCCGTGCTCCAGCTGCCGTGATTCCGCGGCAGCTGTGGTCAGCCCAACCGAAGGGTCTGTCCGGAGGGCCGCTGCGGTGTCGACCGCCGACAGCGTATGCCACGACGGCCCGGCGGACCGGGACGCTGGGGAGGTCCCCGCTCGTGAAGTGCGAGAATCGTTGGAAACCATGGAAAGACTCCTCGCAACGAACTGGCCCGCGGGACATACATCCTGCGAGGCCCAGCGTATAGGAAAGAAACGTTGCAGCCTTTTGCCCATGGGCTGCAAACCGGGGGCCATCTCGGCCGGGCCAGGCGCACACGCCACCCCGCGGCGAAAGCACGATTCACTTCAGCCCTGCGCGTGGACAGGCGTGTTGGCCCCGGCCGTCGGTCGCGTCGACGGGCACGTGCTCGGGTGACGAGCGGTGGAAGTGAAACACTGCTCTGGGGGTTCCCGTTCCTGCCCCGCCAATTTTCGGCGACGGACGGTATCACTATAGGAATTCCTGCGTTTTTTCTGGCTCTGATGCCGAACACGCGTCGCTACCGGCCCGGCTTCCTGAAACGCTCACTCTCTGTTGCCGTACCGGCGGGGTTGATTACCGCTCTCTCAGTCCTCGCCATCAATGCGTATTCCCTGCTGGCGGGTTCCGGCATCGCGGCGGCGCGGACGGGTTCCGTTCTTGTACTGACGCTGATCGCCCTGTGGGTGTTGGTCGTTCTCTCGCGGCCGGTAAACAGCTGGCGGTTAGTGATCAGGGTGTCATGTATGCCGCACTGGTCTTCCTGCTGACCGTGCCTCCGCTGCGGGATTTCTTTGATTTCATAGTGCTTCGGCAAGACCACCTGACGGTATCTGTGCTGGTCGGCCTCGTCGGCGCCCTCGCCGTCGAAGTCCTGTTCCGGTTCCACCGTCGCGGCCTCAACGCTGACCCGGCCCTCACTCATTGACGAACCCGCTGATGCATGGCAGCCGCAGCTACATCCGGCAGTGCGCCCGGCCCACTGGGGCGACCCCCTCGCCCGAAGATGTTATCCAACTTCGAGTACTCCTGGCCTGGTCCTGACTACGAGCAGGGGACAAGCGGCGTGGTGGACTACCTGCGTGGACACGGATCCGAGCAGCACCCGGTGAATCCTCCGTGGCCGCGGGAACCGACCACCATCATGTCAGCGTCCTTGGAAGCATTTATAAGGACGGTGACTGTGGACCCTTGGACGACGTACCTGACGTCGGCGCCGTCAGGACCGGTCAAGGCCAGGCCCTGCTCCTTGGCCATCCTCACCAGCTCGCGGGCGGCCTCGGCCTCGGACTTCTCTGTCAGTTTTTCAACGGTCTTCGTACTACTCGGCACAGCCTCAAGTGCCGCGGCCATATCGGGTTCGACGAGACCCGGACGGACACGACGGTGGCCGCCCGGACCGTCGAGGAGTGGACCCTGACAAATTCCTTGGCTGAAACGGCCTACAGATAGTCGATCACACACAATCATCCGTTCCATCTGCATGTGTGGTCGATGCAGATCGTTGAAGATCAGGGTCAGACACCGGGCCCGCCCGTCTGGCGGGACGTCGTCAACGTGCCGGCCCACGGACAGGTCAAGGTCAGGGTCGCCTTCAACGATTTCACGCGTCGTTCCGTGTACCACTGCCACATCCTGGACCACGAGGACAGTGGAATGATGGGAGTCATCGACGTCCGATAGGTAGTCCCTGCCGTAGGAGAGCTGTGCACGATCAAAACCCCCCGAAAGTGGCATGGGTGACTCTTGTAGCCGTAGGTGCATTGACCGTCCTGATGGGGTCCGCCTTCGTGGTGCTGAGGCCTGTCGTCGTGCTTTTACCGGAAGACCAGCGATACACCGGGATGACGCCAGAGGAGCTGCGCAGCCTTCACCCAGCACTGTTCCATTGGATGGGACTGGTATTCACGTCCTGGGGTGCCTTCGCCATCGGACTCGGAATTGCCATTGCCGGTCTGGCAGGCTTCTCGTACCGCAGAGGCGACATTTGGGCGGAGCGGATACTCTTCGTCACCGGAGTTTCCACCTTCGGCATATTTCTTTCCGTGAATCTCTTGCTGGGATCTGATTTTGGTCTATTCATCGCGATACTCCTCATCGCTTATATGGCCGCATTAGCGCGCGGTCGCTTGTCAAGAGCGCGAAGGCGGGATCCGGGGCCAGGTTCGACCAGTAATACCTGACTGCCTGTCATCACCCGTTCTCTGGCGGAAGTGAATTTTTCATCCGGTGATCCGTGGTGTGGTCCAGACCGGGTACCGGCCCACGGCTTAGGTCGCCTTCGGTGCCATGATCGCCAGGGCCGATCACAAATGCGGACAGAGAGAACATTTCAGCGAAAGCTTGTCCTCCGAACGGGACAATAGCCCGGGAGTCACAGCCGGGAAATATTGATCCGAGCCATCCGGGGGGCAGCGGCACGGTATTCGGCAATCGCCGGCAACGCGTGGGCCGCTTTGCCATGGATGGGGCCCGGCACCACATTGCTGGCCGGCACGGCACTTGTCGCAGGGTCGGTTGGCACCGCACTGTTCGGCGCGCTGGGACTACTTGCTTCCATTCCGCTGCTCCTGCCCCATCGCCGGTGCTTTGGGACATGGCGGTCCCCTCGAAGATGTCATCCCTCTTCGAGGACTCCTGGCCTGGTCCTGACTACGAGCACGGGACAGGCTGCGTGGTGGAGTACCTGCGTGGACACGGACCCGAGCAGCAGCCCGGTGAATCCTCCGTGGCCGCGGGAACCAACGACCAGCAGGTCGGCGTCCTTGGAAGCATTTATAAGGACGCTGACTGTAGGCCCTTGGACGACGTCACCAGTGACGTCGGCGCCTTCGGTGTCCACTCCCTTCAAAGTGTCCGTCTGCATTCCCCGGGCAGTCGGCTCGGAAAGGTTGCTATCCCAGATCATCGCTTCCATCCCGGCGGCCTCGGGAGGATACTCCCAGGCGGTTACTGCCCGTACCTGTCCGTGGCGGAGACGGGCCTCCGTGACGGCCCATTCGAGAGCGAACCGTGATTCCGTAGAGCCGTCCACCCCGACCGCGATCCTGAATCCGTCTCCGTCGTCCATGATCTCCGCCGTCCGTTGGGGTCCTGCCTGGCTGGTTGCCATCAGTCTCCCATACAGGTTTCAGCGGCAAGGTACCTGATGAAGATTGCAATTAAGGAGGATGCTACGCCGCAGGCCAGCCTGCCGGTGACGGGTGATGTGAGGGGTTTCCCAGTCAGGGCAGCCTCTTCCGTGCCGCGGCCTGAGGCAGGACCAGCGGTTATTGGCGAGTGCTTCGTCGTCCCTGTCATGGCTCCGTTGCGCCGGTGCTCATGGGCCCCAAAGCATGCCTCGGAGCATGTCAAGTATCGCGCTTGTGCCGGCTCCGAGCGTCGCGGGTTGGCGTTCCGCCGAGGTTGCTTCGTCCGGTGCAGGATCCGGTCGCTGTTGTCCTGCGCCTGCCCGCTGGTACAACGGAATTGTGGTGATATGGCTGACCTCGGCTATGTTGGCCGTGCCGGTGAAGATGGGCCCCTCAGACCATGCGATTACGGGCGTCAGCAGGAACCCGCTTTCGGGAAGGGCGATTGCGGGCAGAGTGCCCAGAATGTGCACGCTGCCCGGGTCCAATGCGGTTTCCTCACGGGCCTCGCGCAGCGCCGTAGCAGCCGGCCCGTGGTCGCCGTCTTCAGCGGCGCCGCCGGGAAAAACCAGCTGCCCTGGGTAGTTGGTTAGATCGGATGCCCGTTCAGTGAGGAGCACGGACGGGCCCTGTGGGCTGTCCGTGAGCAGCACAAGCACCGCCGCCTGGTTAAGTGTGACCGGGGTCGGCTGGCGGTTCGGTTCTGGACGGTCAGGTCCGGTCAGCCGGGCCAACGTGTCGGCCCATGGCGGCCGTACGGACGTTCCGCGGGTCAGCCTAGTCCGGTCAGCCTCGGAGTCCAGCCATTGAAGTTGGCCGGTTTGTACACGCAGCAGCCCCACTCCGGGAGCGGAGTTGGCCGGTTGCACCAGCCGGGTCAACTGCCCAAAACCCGGATGACCGAACAACGCCCGGGCAGGACGGTGGACCGTCAGGTCAGTCGTCTCTGAGAAATCTGCGGGGTTGTTTGCTACCGCCACGAAGGCCTGGCCGGATCCCACGAGGTTCGCCACCGGGCCGCCAAAGGCAACGAGGGTCTCGCTCATCGCCGGTACCAGCAGGAGGTTGGCGCCCGACTCGGCCAGAGCATGCACCGCGTGGGGATTGAGCAGGTCACGGCAGATTGCCAGTACCAGATGCCATCCGTCGTCACTGACATGGACCCGCAGCTGGGGCCAACCCTGAGGCTGGATACCTTCTTTGACCGGCCGATCGGCTGGCGAGTGCTTGTCCTGGGTCAACGGGGCAGGGGTGCCGCGCAAATACGCGACTGCCGTGTTACGCCGCCGCGGCGACCCAAGATGCTCGTCGTCGTGGTGGTAGCTTCCGGCAACGAGCATCTTGGGCCCGTCGCTCCGGCAGGTCCAGCTCTGCAGGCGGGCGGCGAGTGACTCGGTGACGCAGAGCTCGGGAAGTACGACAACGCTCGCGCCGTTTGCGACCGCCGCATTGATCAGCCGGTCGATCTCCTCGTGCTGTTTCTCTTCATCTTTCGGGCGGACCGGGAATGTCCGCCCGCTGGCGTCGGCCGGAAAGTGGAAATCAGCCAGGGTGCGGTTGGGATGGCAGGTTGCCACGACGGTGTTGCGATCTATGATCCCGGTGAGCTCGCGGGCAAGGCTGTAGTCGAAGATGACCTGGAACTGTGTGGCCCATTCTCCGGCGAGCCGGACGTGACGGGTCTCATCCAGGCGATTGGCCAGCCGCCACGGCGGGGAGGTCGCGGTCAGCGCGGTCACATGCCGGAGGTCTGGACTGTCCAGGGGGATAGGATCACCAACGCCTGGCTGGTAAGGGCTCCGTCGGCGAAAGGACTCGCGGAAGCTGTGGCAGTACTGTTCATCCAAAAGTTCAGCCAGTAGCCGTGCGACAGCGACGGCGGGAAGGCCGTCGTCTGCGGTCAGTGCCGCCGCCACTGCAGCGGCAACCTGAGGGCTCAGTTCGGGTCCGGTCGATGTGGTGGGCAGTAGGGCCCTGACGCCGGCTGTGACCTGCTCCGCCTTAGCGCGGCAGCCGGCATCCTGGATCCGCTCCTGCAGTATGGGGTGCTCGTCCCGGCACAGCTGCAGCAGATGCGTGAGGGCGACCAGTGGTTCTCTCTCGGCGGCGATGGCCGTTTGGATGGACGCGACCCGTTGTGGCAGCGGTGATGGCCGGGCAACGCAGGCGGCACAGTCCGTCATGGATGCCGGCGTGATACCCCCTTGGACGTTGGCCGCCCCGGGATCGCCGTCCGGGGCAAGGGCTGCCCTTTCGGTGTCTTTCGAGTCCGCATCGCAGCCTGGATCCTTCACAATGCATCCTTCGCTGTTGCAATTTCATCGCGCTGAGCCTGACCGTGCCGGATTGGCGGCGGAAACAGTCGGGCCGAGCCCGCCGGGGGTAAGGGGGCGCAGGATCCGGTCCGGCGGGCGGAATCTTGACTCCTCATCGAAGTGATCCCCCCGCGCGCCGTGAAGTCCAGACCAGATAAGCGCCAAGCGCACCGCCCGCGCCCAGCCCGGCGCGCATTAATGGTTTCTCCCAACTGCCCCAGCGTTCCTTGTCCCCCGACGTCAGAGCCCCGACACCTCCGATCAGCGCCGCAGCAATCATGCCAGCTACCAGACGGTTGCCGATGCGTTCCACCCGCCCGACCAGGGGTTCCAGCTCCGCGGCCCGTAAATGGACTTCCAACCCCGTGTCGAGGGTATCCACGACTCGACGGAGTAATTCCGGCAGGTCCTCGGCTAGTTCCGCTGCGTCAGTACCGGCTGCGGCCATGCGGCTGGCAAGTGCCTGCGGCGCAAAGCGGCCCAACATCAGCTTCCTGGCATAGGGGGCAAGCATCACGCCCAAATTAAAGCCGGGGTCCAGTTCAACTCCGATGCCTTCGGCCATGATCATCATTTTCAAGAGCTTCGCCAGTTCCTGCGGCATCTGCAGGTGGTAAGTGCGCATCAGCGCGACCGCTTGGGTGATCAGCGGCCCGATTTCGATCTGATTTAGTGGGCGGCCTTCGTAGAGGGCAATAAACCGGGTGACGTCCGCGCGCAGCCGGCTGCGGTCCACAGGCTGGCGGGTTACGGAAAGTTCCAGCAAAGCGGAGCCGACACGGCCCGGGTCGCTGCGGGCCAATTCAGTCAGCAGGACGCCGAGTTGGCTGCGGAGCTTCTCGTTCACCTCGCCGACCATGCCGAAGTCGATGAGACCTATGCGACCGTCGGATTCGATGAACAGGTTGCCCGGATGAGGATCGGCATGGAAGAACCCGTCCTCAAAGACCATTTTGAGGGCTGTGCCGGCGGACCGGACAGCCAGCGCAGCACGGTCGATCCCTGCACGGTCCAGGGCCGCAAGATCATTGACCTTCATCCCCACGATCCGCTCCAGCGTCAGCACACGGGACGTGGTCGTCTCCCAAAAGACGCGGGGAATGTGGACGCCGGGGTTCGAGGCAAAGTTCTCGGCGAATCGCTCCGCGTTCCGCCCTTCCTGAAGATAGTCGAGTTCTGCCCTCAGGGTCTGTGCAAACTCCGCGGCTATGCCGGGGAGGTTGTAGTCGCCCGCTGCCTCCCACCGGTTGCTGATCTGGACCGCGAGGTTCTGCAGAATATCCAGGTCTGCCTCGATCGTGGGAATGACGTCGGGCCGGCGGACTTTGACTACGACGGGTGTTCCGTCGTGGAGAGTTGCTGCATGGGCCTGGCCGATAGAGGCACTCGCGAGGGGTTCGAGGGTGAAGTCCGCAAACGCCTCGTCCGGTCCGGACCCGAGTTCTTCGCGGATTACCTGTCGGATCGTTGCGCCTGGCACCGGCGGGGCAGCGTCCTGGAGTTTAGCCAACTCCGTCTGGTATTGGAGCGGCAAGAGGTCAGGCCGGGTGGAGAGGAGTTGGCCGAGCTTGATGAACGTCGGTCCCAGTTCTTCGAGGGCCAACCGCAAGTGGTCCGGATTCGTGTAGGGCTCGGCCCTTCGTTCGTGGCCCATGAGCCCCTGATGGAACGGGACCCACCGCTCAAGTCCGGTGATGCCCACGAGGAAGCCCAGCCCGTGCCGGGCCAGAACCTCGCTGATTTCCTGATAGCGGTGTACACGTATGTTGGTTGTCATTGTCCGTTCTGATTTCCGTGTGATGTGGGGGTCTTCGAAGTGGAAGGGCGTGCCTCACGTTCCTGCATGTCTTGCCTTTCCATGCGGCGGGGCGCGGTCTATTGTCCAGGGGAGTTTTCAGGTCTTTGCAGGGTGGGCTGTCTTCGCGGCAGCACAAGGACAACCATGGACACCAGAACCAGGCCCATGCCGGCCAAGCTCCAACTGCTCTGGCGTTCGCCCAAGACAACCATGGACAACAGGATGCCGAACACCGGAACCAGGAAGGTCCATGCCGTGACCGCGTCCAGGCGGCACTGTTGGACTTCTGTGAACCAGCCGAGAAAGGCCGCAGCGGTGCCCACGAGGGAAACATACAGGAGAATGCCGATGAAGCGCACACCCCAGTTGATGGCCGGTGCCCCTTCGGTGAGCCCGGCGATGACGGCAAGAATTGCGCCCCCGATCAGGAAATGCCATGCAATCACCTGCAGGACATCGGCTTTTATCTGCCTTGAAATCAAAGTCCCGGCAGTGACCGCGAGAGCCGCGGTGATTGACAGCCACGCACCGGTGCCAGTGCCGCTGGGCAGGGCGACTGCCAATAGCCCTGCGAAGCCTGTCCCCATCGCTGCCAGCGTTCGCGCGGACACGCGCTCCTTGTATATCCACCAGGCCGGAAGCACTATGAGCAGGGGCTGCGCGTTGGCCAGGACGGAGGCGGCCCCTGTTGAGAGGCCAGCCAGACCGCCGAACATGGCACTGAATGCCAGTGTGACGTTGACAATTCCCATCACTGCTATCAGAGTCCAGGTCCGTGCCCCGCGCGGCGTCGGTTCCCGCCGGAATCCCGCAACTGCGAGAAGCACTCCGCCGGCTATGAGCGCGCGCAACGCGGCAAACCACAGCAGCGGGGCATCCGCCAGACCGATGCTGATCGCCAGAAAGCACGAGCCCCAGGCGAACGTGATCAATAACATACGCACCGGTTTGGGCCGACGCAGGTCTCCTTCCTGTCCGGCATTGATTACTGCCTGGGGTAGGCGCACACTAACCCCTTCGAGGGCAGGATACCGGAGCGGCGTTCGGCCGGCACGGCGGACGGCCTAGTGATTCTCTTGTTCATAGGGGAAGGGGTACCCAGCGGTGTATTCGGTCCTTCACTTGCCGGCTCTGCCCCGCACCGTGAGCGGGCGCGCCCCACGCTCACGGGCATTTTCGCCTGCCGGTCATCGCGGGAGGCCATGCGTTCCCGGTCCGGGGCCGCGATGACGGAGCCGGCTGCCTCCACTGCCGTTTTCCCGTCGCCGGGCGGCCTACAAGCCAGATATGCCAGGCGCTGTTGAACCATCAGAATTCCTCTCCTTTAGGGGCCTGCCCCGACTTAGGGGGAGGCCGGTGGCGCCGAAATTTTCAGCCCCAGCCACGATCGGTGCTTGTTGCGCACGGACTTGGATACCGGGCACCTCTGACCAGGTGACCGGGGCTGTTGGATCGGCCGGGCAATCGCGGGGCACGCCGTCGTTCACGGTCTGAGCGGGCGGGCAATCACTGTCGGCTCTCATAAGTTGTCCTGAACGGCACCGGCAGAAGGCCTCTCGGGCGGCTGGTCCGGTGCCCTGTGTGCCCGGTCCTGGAAGTTGAGAATACGCACAGCGAGGCTCAGCGAAACGGCCAGGACCGTTCCGCTGGCGGCCGTCCATAAGCCCGTGGCAAGTGCAGGGGCCGCGGCGAGAGCACCCGTCAGTGAACCTGCCGCCAGCACTGAAGCCGCGACGAGTATCCAAAATGCCCGTCGTGCGCGCCGGTCTCGCGGAAATGTTGGTGACGTTCGCATGCTCACGCCCCCAGATGCTCTTTGACCGGAATGAAAAAAATCAGAAGTGTAAGCGTCACAATGCTCAGCAGCAGCACAAGGCCGGCGGCGATCGAAACGGGGCGCCGTCGCCACAGCCGGTTCCGGCTCCGGTCCGCAAAGGGAACCGCGGTCAGGATGATGAAAAACGCGACCTCGGCAAAAAGGATGGCGGGCAGACCAAACCAGTCTTCCAGCGTGTAGAGCCACCAAAAATTCCAGGGGGGCCGGGTCACTTCGATTCCGGCGACCGGGGTCGCACCTACCGGGGGTGGAAGGAACACCGCCAGGATCCCAAGCACGCCGGCAAGCACCAGGCCGAACGCGCCGATGCGGCGCAGGTGATGGGTGAAGGGCTCGGTCGGTTCCGCAGCCGAAGCCTGTTCGCCTGAGGTATCGGCCGGCAGCGAAGGGTGGGGAGAGATTTTGTGGCGTTTTACCAGGAGCCCGTGCAGAGTCACGAGAACCAGGATGGTTCCTGGAAGGATCACCACATGCGCGCCGTAGATTCGCACGAGGATTGACACTTGATTCGCGAACTCGGCGGAAAACCAGAACCCGGCCCCGCCGAGAAGATCCCCGATCTCCACGTTGTGCCCCAGCGCTTCAAAGCCCTCCTGATCCCACTTCAGGACCGTTCCCGTGAACAGGGCGAGGGTGATCAGTGCGAAAAGTGCCACGCCGATGAGCCAGTTTCCTTCGCGCGGGCGTTTGAATGAGCCGGTAACGAATACCCTGATCAGGTGCAGGGCAGCGGTGACATACATTGCCTGGGACGCCCAAAAGTGCACGCCCCGCAGAACGCTTCCGCCCCAGACGTCCGTGACGATGCCGCGGACCGACTGGTTAGCCGTTTCCGGGGTGGGACTGTAGAACTGGACCAGCAGAATTCCGCTCCCCACCAGAATTCCGAAAGCGACTGCCGTGACGCCCCCCAGGCTCCAGGCCAGGGAGTTTGCGTGTTCCGGGACGGCGTATCCCAGGGCGCCGATGCCCAGCCGCTCATCGATCACATCCACTAGGCGCCGGAAACGGCCGCGGCGCGGCGCCTGTGCCGGGGTTTGGCCGCCGATGCTTGCCGATTCATCGTTCATGTCAGTGTCACCGCTCCTTTCGCCGTGACCGCTCATGTTTCGGTGGCAGATCCTGGCGTCTGTGCTTCCAGGCCAGCAACAATCGCAGCTCCCGGACATTTTCGTGTGGACGGAACACATATGCCAGCACCAGTCCCGTGAGAATCACCAGCATGGAAACAGTCAGAAACCCCCAGTCCGCTCCCGTTAGCCCCTCGCGGGGCGGGATCGGGTCAAGGACGACTGTTGTCCCGGTCTGACCGCCGGTCGCGGGCTTCAACGTGCTGAGGGCCACCGTGATGGACCCCTGCAGCAAGGTACGTCCTTGGGTTGAATTTCCGGCCTGGAGGGCAGCCTTGGCTCGTTGGAGATCAGCCACGGATACCCCGTCCTGGTCCGGCGCGGCGAGTGCCGCATCGATTTTCTCCAAGGCGCTGCCGACGTTGCCCGGATCGTGGACGAGGTGCCCCAGCGCCTGTTGAACCAATAGATACCCCTCTGACGAAGGATCTCCCTCATCGGCAGATGCCGATGCGGCCGATCCAACCCCGCCGACGAGGAAGAAACAGGCCAGCAGGACAGCCGCGCATGTTCTTCTGGCACAGAACGGCCACGACACTGGACGTCTCATGCCGTGTCTGCCGGATACTCCAGATCCGGGTTTCGTTCGCATGGATGGCTCCCAACATGGATGATTCCTGCATGGAGTGGCTGGCCGACGGCGCCCGCAGGCCGGAGCATGGCTAGTGATGGTGCTCAGGGCCCTGAACGTGCGGTACACCTTTGTTCTTTCCGAACCGGGGGATGAAGCCTGGAACCTGGCGGGCGTAGGTGAGGTAGTCCTCACCGAATTCGGCCACCATTGTTTTTTCCTCCCGGCGGGCGAGCCGATGGTAAACAACTACCAGAACCGGGAACATGATCAGGGTCAGGAGGGTGGGCCACTGCAGCAGGAACCCAAACATAATCGTCAGGAACCCCAGGTACTGCGGGTGGCGGAGCCGGGCATAAATACCAGTGACCGCCAGCCGGTGTTCATGTTGGGCGGCATAGAGAACCTGCCAGGCGCGGTAAAGCAGGATGAAGCCGGCAGCTATGAGCACGTTACTCAGCAGGTGCAGGGGGTTCAGATGCGGATCTCCTTGCCAGCCCATCAGGTCCTGCCATAGATGCCCTGAATTATGGGTCAGCAGACTCAGATTCGGGAACTGGCTGCCCAGCCAGCCGGAGAGGAAGTAGATGGTCAGCGGAAAACCGTACATCTCTGTGAACAACGCGACGATGAACGCGGCGAACCCGCCGAAGGCCCGCCAGTCGAGTTTCGTTTTGGGTTTGACGAAGCTGAACGCGAAAACAATGAATATGGCGGAGTTCAGAATCACCAGGAACCACAGGTTGTACCCGGAGTCATCACTTGTCATGATTTAGCACCCCCGCCTCCGTGGCCTCCGTGACCGAACAGATGCATGCCAAGCATCCCCACGACGAAAATGTAGGGCAATGCATCGAGCACATGCACCCAGTGGTTGGTCAGCAGGTAGATCACGGCGGCGGCGACGGTCAGGACGGTCAGTGTGCGGCGCAGAGCGCTTCCCGCGGGGCCGGGTCCGAAGTTCAGCGGGGAGGATCGCCGGGCCGGTGGCTGGCCCTCCGGGACGGAAGTCCCGGCTGACTGGTCGGGGTGCTGGTGGTCGTGGTTCATGGCTGGCCTCCCGGCAGGACGGGCAGATGCTCGGCGAGGAAGTCCTGCCGCATGCCCAGCGTTGAGTCGGTCATCGTCATCGATGTCACTGCGTCCGGGGCGGACCCGGTCAGGGCGCGGATAGCATCGATGGTTTCAGGCACAACGATGGCCTCGTTGTAGACCTGGTAGGTCAGGTAGGCCTCATCTCCTTCAACGGTGACCAGTTCCTCCCAGACTGCGACTTCCCACATGTCCCCGCGGGGCCGGCCGAGATCCTTCATCAGTTCGATGGTCGAGTTGAGCGCGACCAGTCCGTCAGCCATCCGGATGAAGGCTATCCGCGGTGCGGCCCGCAGCGCTGCAAGGACCTCCTCCCGGCTGGCGGCTCGGGTGAGCTGGAGAGTCCAGTAGTGGTTATGGGTCTGGGTGTGGGCGCCCTTGGCCGCGATCGTGACAACGTCCAGATCGGGCAGGACGGTCCGGGCGTCCGGACCCTGGTGGGAAGGAATTTTCGGTTCCGGGACCATGGTGTTCATGATCCCTCCCAGATGTGATTCCCAGGGGTCGGTGGCACGGCGGATGAGGACTCCGCGGGCCTTGGCCAGCAGGCCCGCTTCCTGCAGGGCACCGAGTACCCTGACGATGCTGGTCGTGTTGCATGAAACGACGCGGGTCATGTCCCGGCCCACTGCGCTGTCGTAGTTGGCCTGCGCCACGAAGGAATGCCCGGTGGTGTCGTGGGATTCACCGCCCTGCAGGACGACTTTCACCCCTGCCGCCCGGTAGCGGGGCAGATTGCCGGCCGCCACATGTTTGGGGGTCGCATCGACGACAACGTCCGCCTGGGCCAGCAGGTCATCCAGGCCTCCGGAAATGGTCAGGCCTGCCTGACTCATGGCGTCCCGTGCTTCGGCGGTGGATGCGAACAGGGGAAACCGTCCCGCGGCGGAGCGGATCCGCCAGTCGGTGATGATATCGGCGACGCCGACCAATTCCATGTCCGGCTGCAACAGGACCGCGTCGGCTACCCGCTTGCCGATGACTCCGTATCCGTTGACGGCCACTCTGGTCTTACTCATTGGTATGCCTTCCCACTTGCGGTTGCGGTGTTTTGTTGATGGCGGTTTTCCGGCCCTGCGGATCTTGCGTTCTTTAGTGTCAGGGGGAAGTTCATGTCTTCCCCGCCGGCGAGCTGTGCATAGGTTCCTTCGACGCCTATCCGCACAGCGGGTGCACTGCAGGGCTGCAGTCGGATCCGGAGGTTTTCCGCGCTCAGGGACACATCGATGCGGTGGCCCCGGTACCGGATCTGGAACCCGGCACTTCCCAGCCGGGCCGGGAGCCGGGGAGAAAAGGTCAACGCACCGGCTTCTGTCTGGAGGCCGGCGAAAGCCCGGGCGACGATATCGACCGTTCCGGACATGGCGCCGAGATGGATACCTTCCCGGGTCGTGCCGCCCTGGGTGTCGTCCAGATCGGCGACCAGGGCTTCACGGAAGACCTGCCAGGCCCGGGATTCATCAATCCGTGCCAGTACCGAGGCGTGCACCACCCGGCTGAGCGTTGATCCGTTGGCGGTCCGGGCCAGGTAGTACTCCACGGTGCGTACCAGATCGGGCTCCGCGAAAGGATAGCCGAGCCGGTGCAGCTGCCTGATCACCCCTGCGGGCCCCAGCAGGTAGATCAGCATCAGGACGTCAGCCTGCTTGGCGAGTTTGTACCGGTTGGTGGCATCGTTTTCGGCTTCGAGGATCAAATCGAGCCGCCCGATATTGCCGTACGTGGCACGGTAGCCGGACCAGTCCAGTTCTGCCAGGTCTTCGTAACCGTCGAACTGGCTGAGGATTCCGTCGGCATGGAACGGCACGGTGAGCCGGCGGCTGATCCTGGACCAGTGGCTGATTTCCTCCGCGGTGACGTGCAGCCGCTCGGTGAGGTCATCGCCGGGGTGGCCCGCGAGTTCTGCCAGCACATCGGCGGCGCGTTCGCAGAGCCAGGAGAGAAGCACGTTGGTGTACGTGTTGTCGCGCAGGCCGGTCCCGGGCGTATCCGGGTACCCGTCGTGGTATTCGTCGGGTCCCATCACCCCCGAAATGTGGAACCTGTCCTCTTCCGGATCATAGTCGGCCAGCGAGGCGAACATTCTGGTCACTTCGATGATCAGTTCCCCGCCGCGGGCCGTCAACCAGTCCCGGTCCCCGGTGGCCTGGAAATGCTGCCAGGCGTTGTACGCGACGGCGAGTCCGACGTGCCGCTGGCGGCTGGAGTTGTCCGGCATCCAGCGGGCGGACCGGGCGTTGTAGAGCTGGCGGGGCGTCTCCTCCCGTCCGTCGCTGCCGCTCTGCCACGGGAAAAGCGCCCCCCGGAGGCCCTGCGCGCGTGCGGCGGCCCGCGCAGCATCCAGCCGGCGCCAGCGGTACTCCAGCAGGGCCCGGCTGACGTCAGGGAGCCGGAGCCCAATCACGGGGAAGACGAACAGTTCGTCCCAGAAGACGTGACCGCGGTAGCCCTCCCCGTGCAGGCCCCGGGCCGGCACGCCGGCATCGAGGGCTGCGGTATGCACGGAGATTGTCTGCAGCAGGTGGAACACATGCAGGTTGAGGACCAGCTGGGACTGCAGGTCGCCGTCGAGGCTGATCCCGAACTGCTTCCACAGGCGCCGCCAGGCCGCTTCGTGGTCCTTGAGCAGTGCGGTGAAGCCCGTGTCAACGCGGGAAAGCCCGGCGAGGGCCGCGGCCTCAGGAGAGAAGATGGCGCCGTCGCGGGAGGTTGCCAGCGACGCGGTCCTGGTTATGGTGGCCGGTTCTCCGTCGGTCAACTGGAGGTCGAACTGCCGCTGGTACCGTCCGCCGTCGCTCTCGGCGTCCCGGGGCGTTGCCGCCGGGGCGCCGTCGAACACCGTCCGGACGGCCAGTGCGATGCGTATCCTGCTCTGGCTGGTCTGGACGGCGCACAGGAGAACGCCCGCATCCACTTCCGTGAACTCAGGATCGGTCAGGTGCCGTTGCCCGGTGCCTGCATAGTCGCGGACATTCGTGTTGGCCACCCGGGCATCGATGCCTTCCCGGATGCCCACGGTCCCGTTGAAGGCGTGGGCCGTCAGGGTCGTCTCCAGCGCGGCCAGGTGCGGGTTGTGCATGGAGACCAGCCGCCGCTGCACGAGGCTGAGCTGTTCCCCGTCCGGGCCCGCGAGGGTTGCGCGGCGGGTCGACAGGCCCCGGCGCAGATCGAGCTCGCTTCGTTCCTCGGCGACGGGTATGTCTCCCGTTGACCACCACGGGCCTGCGCCGATGCGCACATCCACCGGCAGCCAGTTAGGGACGTTGACCAGATGTTCTTCTTCCAGGTCACGGCCGTGAATGGTGCTCGTTGTCCGGTTGTAGACACCGGCCAGGTAGGTGCCGGGATAATGGACGCCGTCGTCACTGTGCTCCGGCTGGGTTCCGCGTGTTGCCATGTACCCGTTGCCCAGGGCGGTCAGGACCTCCCGGTGGCCTTCGTGGGCAGGATCGAACCCTTCGTAGGCCAGCGTCCACGGATCGGTGCGTGAAACCCCC
Organism: Pseudarthrobacter sp. RHLT3-21; assembly: GCF_059383495.1. Lineage (NCBI taxonomy): Bacteria > Bacillati > Actinomycetota > Actinomycetes > Micrococcales > Micrococcaceae > Pseudarthrobacter > Pseudarthrobacter sp. RHLT3-21. The sequence continues at coordinate 43,368 of NZ_JBWZCI010000023.1, read as the reverse complement.
AGGTCCAGCTCAGCGACGTCGCCGAGGACAATGTCGGCGCCGGCCAGTTCCAGCTGTTCCCGATGCCCCGCGCGGTCGATGCCGACGACCAGACCGAATCCGCCGCGGCGTCCTGCCTGGACACCGGCAGCGGCGTCCTCGACAACCGCGGCATGCCGGGGTGCCACGCCGAGCCGGCGGGCCGCCTCGAGGAACATGGCCGGGTCGGGCTTGCCCGGCAGGCCGTGTTCGGCGGCGGTCTGCCCGTCGATGATGACGTCGAATCCGGTGTCGAGGCCGGCCGCCGTCAGCAGGGCGCGGGCGTTGCGGCTCGCTGTGACCAGGCCCACGGGGATGCGTGCGGCCCGCAGTCGGGCCAGCAGGGCGGTGGTCCCGGGGTAGGCCTTGATGCCATTGCGCGTCACTGCCTCGAGGAACAGGTCGTTTTTGCGGGCGCCGAGTCCGTGGACGGACCAGATGTCCGGCCCGTCATCGGGGCTGCCGGCGGGAAGCCGGGCGCCGCGGGAGTCCAGGAAGGCGGTGACTCCGTCCTCGCGCTGCCGGCCGTCGACGTACTGCCGGTAATCCGCGTCCTCGTCAAACGGATCCCTCCTTGGGCGCCCGGTGAGCCGGGGGTCCTGAAGGACGGCGTCGAAGAGCTGCTTCCAGGCTGCCGCGTGCACGGCGGCGGTCTGTGTGACGACTCCATCCATATCGAACAGCACTGCCTGATACGGCAAGGCAGCGCCATGCCGGGAATCACTGGAGGGACGGCCGCCGCCCGCATGGACCTGCGCCATGCTACGCCGGTTCCGCTGCTTCATCAGCCGGGTTGTTGGCGGGACCCGGTGCGGACGTCCACTCCCAGTTCCGGATTTCGGGCATGTCTTCTCCATGTGTGCGGATGTACTGCCGGTGCTCGATGAGCTTGTTCTTGAGCTCCTCGCGCACATGCGCCGAAACGTCCTTCAGCCTGGGCACCCGGTCGATGACGTCGATGGCCAGGTTGAACCGGTCGAGCTGGTTGAGAACGCACATATCGAACGGGGTCGTGGTGGTGCCTTCTTCCTTGTAGCCGCGGACGTGGATGTTGCCGTGGTTGGTTCGGCGGTACGTGAGCCGGTGGATCAGCCACGGGTAGCCGTGGTACGCGAAGATCACCGGTTTATCCGTGGTGAACAGGGCATCGAAGTCCCGCCCGGACAGGCCATGGGGATGTTCCGTGTCATCCTGCAGGCGCATGAGGTCAACAACGTTGACCACCCGGATCTTCAGATCCGGGAACCGCCCGCGGAGGATGTCGACGGCGGCGAGAGTCTCCATAATTGGCACATCACCGGCGCAGCCCATGACGACGTCGGGTTCCCCGTCCGCATCTGAACTGGCCCAGTCCCAGATGCCGATGCCTTTGGTGCAGTGCACGATGGCCTGCTGCATGTCCAGGTACTGCAGTTGCGGCTGCTTGCCGGCGACGATGACGTTGACGTACTGGCGGCTGCGCAGGCAGTGGTCGGCCACGGACAGGAGCGTGTTGGCGTCCGGTGGCAGGTAGACGCGGATGACGTCGGTCTTCTTGTTGATCACATGGTCAATGAACCCCGGGTCCTGGTGGGAGAACCCGTTGTTGTCCTGCCGCCACACGTGGGAGGTCAACAAGTAGTTCAGGGAAGCGACCGGCCGGCGCCACGGGATGTCGTTGGTCGTGGTCAGCCACTTGGCGTGCTGGTTGAACATCGAGTCAACAATGTGGATGAACGCCTCGTAGCAGGAAAAGAAGCCATGCCGCCCCGAGAGCAGGTACCCTTCCAGCCAGCCCTGGCAGGTGTGTTCAGAAAGGATTTCCATGACCCGTCCGTCGCGGGCCAGATGGTCATCCTCCGGAACAGTCCGGGCATTCCAGGCCCGCTCGGTCGCGTCGAATATGGCCCCCAGCCGGTTGGAGTTGTTTTCGTCAGGGGCGAAGACCCGGAAATTGTCCATGTTCGCCGCCATGATGTCCCGCAGGAACGTGCCCAGCACCCGGGTGGATTCCACGGCCCCGGTGCCGGGATCCGCCACCGGCACGGCATAGTCGGCGAACTCTGGCATGCGCAGGTCGCGCAGCAACAGCCCTCCGTTTGCGTGCGGGTTGGCGCTCATGCGCCGCTCCCCGACCGGATGCAACCCGCCGACCGCCGCCACCGGAGCACCCGCGTCGTCGAAGAGTTCCTCGGGGCGGTAGCTGCGCAGCCACTGCTCCAGAACGGCACGATGGCTGTCGTTTTCGCGGGCCTGGGTGAAGGGCACCTGGTGCGAACGCCAGCTTCCCTCCACCTTCAGCCCGTCCACTTCGGCCGGTCCGGTCCAGCCCTTGGGAGAGCGCAGGACGATCATGGGCCAGCGGGGCCGTTGCGTCCGGCCGTCCTCACGGGCGGCGCGCTTGATCTCAAGAATCTCGTCCAGGCAGGCATCCAGGGTCCGGGCGAAGTCCTGGTGCATCTGTTCCGGGTCGGAACCTTCCACGTAATACGGTGTGTGGCCGTACCCGCGCAGCAGCGAGTCCAGTTCCTCATGGCTGATCCGGTCCAGGACCGTGGGGTTGGCGATTTTGTAGCCGTTCAGGTGCAGGATCGGCAGGACGGTGCCGTCCCGGCCGGGGTTTACGAACTTGTTGGAGTGCCAGCTCGCGGCCAGCGGGCCCGTCTCGGCTTCCCCGTCACCGATGACAGCCGCCACGATGAGGTCCGGGTTATCGAACGCTGCGCCGTAAGCGTGCGAGAGCGCGTATCCGAGTTCCCCGCCCTCATGGATGGACCCCGGTGTCTCCGGGGCCACATGGCTGGGGATGCCGCCGGGAAAGGAGAACTGGCGGAACAGCCGCTTCATCCCTGCGGTGTCCAGCGAAATATCCGGGTACGTTTCGCTGTAGGTGCCTTCCAGCCAGGCCGATGCCACCGGGCCGGGTCCGCCGTGCCCGGGACCCATGATGTAGATCATGTCCAGGTCGCGTTCCATGATGGCCCGGTTCAGATGGGCGTAAATGAAATTCAGGCCCGGGGTGGTGCCCCAGTGCCCCAGCAGTCGGGGTTTGATGTGCTCCGGGCGCAGCGGTTCGCGCAGCAGCGGGTTGTCCATGAGGTAGATCTGTCCCACGGACAGATAGTTCGCTGCCCGCCACCAGGCATGAATGCGGTCCAGCTGGTCCGGGCTGAGAGCGGGTACCAGGGTTTGCGGCTGCTGATGGTCTGTCATGGCAGGTCCTATCTGTCTATGAGAGTAACGGGGACGGGCGCAGGGGCGGCTTAACGGACGCCGCTTGGCTCCGGGGCAGGTTCTGTCTTGATCGTGCTGCCGGTGGCCTCTCCCTGCTCCGGCAGGCGCAGGCGCTTGAGCAACAAGGCGTTCACGGCGACAATGACGCTGGAGCCGGACATCGAGATCGCAGCGATCTCCGGACTGAGCCTGATGCCCAGTGAGGCGAAGAAGACGCCGGCAGCGATGGGCAGGGCGATGACGTTGTAACCGATGGCCCAGCCCAGGTTCTGCCGCATCTTGCGCAGCGTTCCCTTGCCGATGCGCAGGGCGACGGGAACATCCAGCGGATCCGAGCGCATCAGGACCACGTCGGCGGTTTCGATCGCCACATCCGTTCCCGCCCCGATCGCGATGCCCAGGTCAGCCTGTGCCAGGGCCGGGGCGTCGTTGACGCCGTCCCCGACCATGGCGACCCGCTTGCCCGCGGCCTGCAGTTCTGCGATCTTTGCTGTCTTGTCCCCGGGCAGCACTTCGGCGATGACCGTGTCGATGTTCAATTGCGAGGCGATCCTCCGGGCGGTTGCCTCATTGTCCCCGGTGAGCATGATGACTTCGATGCCGGCTTCGTGCATCGCCGCGACAGCCGCAGCTGCCGTCGCGCGGACTGCGTCGGCAAGGGCGATGACCCCTGCCGCGCGGCCGTCCACCGCGACGAGGACCGCCGTTCGCCCCGTTGACGCCAGTTCCTGGCGTTGGTCGGCCACAGGGCCGATGTCAATGCCCTGGGCGGCCATAAGCTTGCGGTTGCCCACGAACACCTGGCGTCCCCGGACCGTCGCTCCGGCGCCGTGGCCGGGAACATTGCGGAACTCCGTGGCATCCAGTGTGGGCACGCCCCTGCCCTTCGCATAGTTGACGACGGCGCCGGCGAGGGGATGCTCGGACTCCCGTTCCACGGCGGCCACGAGGGCCAGCAGTTCATCCTCGTCAATGCCGACGGAGATGAAGTCGGTGACTTCCGGCTTGCCCTGGGTCAGCGTCCCGGTCTTGTCCATGACAACGGCTTCGATACGGGCAGCCGTTTCCAGGGCCGTGGCGTTCTTGAACAAAATGCCCCGCTTAGCCCCCAGACCGGTGCCGACCATGATCGCCGTGGGAGTGGCCAGGCCCAGCGCGTCGGGGCAAGTGACGACCACCACGGTGATGGCAAAGAGCAGCGCCGTCTGGAAGCTTGCGCCGGTCAGCAGCCACACGGCGAAGGTGGCACTGCCACCGATGAGCGCGACAAAGACGAGCCAGAACGCTGCCCGGTCCGCCAGCCGCTGCCCCGGAGCCTTGGAGTTCTGGGCTTCCTGGACCAGCGCGACGATCTGTGCCAGGGCCGTGTCCGCACCAACTTTGGTGGCGCGGACCCTCAGGGTTCCGGTGGTGTTGACGGTGGCGCCGATGACTTTAGAGCCAACGGTCTTGGCCACCGGCAGGCTTTCTCCGGTGACCATGGATTCATCAATATCGGATTCGCCGTCTTCAACGGTCCCGTCCGTGGGAATCTTTGACCCCGGGCGTACCAGCAGGAGGTCCCCGGGCACGACATCGGAGGTGGGGACCTCCACCGGTTCCCCGTCACGGATCACCAGCGCCTTTGCCGGCGCCAGTTCCAGCAGCGTCCGGATGGCGTCGTTGGCCCCGCCCCGCGCCCGCATTTCAAACCAGTGCCCCAGCAGTACGAAGCTGGCCAGAACGGTGGCGGCCTCGTAGAAGACGTCCCCGCCGCCGGTCACGGTGACGACCAGGCTGTAGACCCAGCCGGCCCCGACACCGACGGCGACAAGGACCATCATGTCCAGTGTCCGGGCACGCAACGCCCGGTAGGCGCCGTCGAAGAAGATCCAGCCCGCATAGAAGATGACCGGCACGGACAGAACCAAGGCAAAGATGTCGTCCCGCAACCCGAAGGGGGCCGGGACCGTGAACCCGAAGACATCCCTGCCGATCGGTGACCAAAGAGTAATCGGCACCGAGAGTGTAGCTGCCACAACGAACCGGTTGCGCATGTCACGCACCATCGAGGCCATCGACATGCCGCCGTGGCCGCCGCCATGACCCATGACCTCCTGCGCATTCCTGGTGACCGGCCCGGTGTGCCCGGCGTGGGCCTGGGGTTTCTTGGCGGTTGTGGTGCCGTGCCCGGGATGACCGGCGTGGGACATGGCGGTGTGGTCGTCGTGAGTATGGCCCTGATCCTTCGACGGGGCCGGGCTGACGCCGGCCATTGGATCGCAGATGTGGTCCGGGACGGAGAGCCCGGCGCAGTGGTAGCCGCATTTCCGTACCCAGCTGGCCAGCTCGGCGATGGAGGTCTTGTCTGGGTCGAACGTGACGTTCGCGGTCTGCGAGACCGGATTCGCTTCCACGCTGAGCACGCCCGGCCGGCGGGAGAGCGTGGCTTCGGCGATGCTCTTGGACGAGGCCCAGTGGACACCTCGCACCTCCATGACCGCGGTTTGTGTCGTACTACTCATGACAGAAATTCCTCTCAGGGCTCGATAAAGCGGTTGAAGAAGTGTCCAGCCGTCGCTCTCGTGGCGCGCAGGCCAGGTATTAGAGCGGTGGTGACAGGCCTGGAAATGAGGTTTCCTGATCTGACGGCCTGGTTAGTTCCGGAGTACGTCCGCTCCAGATGCGTGGACACAGTGGCGGGACGTCGATGCCCCCGATCAAAAGTCCGGAGGGCAGAGGTCTCCTATACGCGGCTGATGGACAGCCGGATGAGCGATACAGGGTGCAGGGGTGCCCCGGGGACCTCGGGCAGCGCCCCGGCTGGCTGTGCTGTCGTATCGGCAGCCGGGGTGCTGCCGGGAGATCCCGGGACTGATGCGGCAAGGATGGCAGGCGACAGCACATCAGGACAGGCCACCGACAAGCCCAGGTTCATGGGGCAGTGTCCAGTACGGGACGGAACTGGTTGGTTCCCCGGACCGTTATCCGCAGCGACAACTGTGTCACGGGAAGGGGTGTAGCGGAGGCTCACGACTTCAGCGGCTTCCGTGCGGACCGACGCGATGGTGTGCGATACAGCGCCAGGTCCGGTTGCTGGCGAAGACGTCATCGGCAGGTCAAGAATGCCCGTTACGGCGAGGAGGAACGACAGGACCGCGGTGATTGTGGCCACGTTGGAAAAGGCCTGGTGCTGTCGCATCGAATGACGCACTTCTGCCCACCCCGTGTTCATCGCGAAAAAGAACTAGTAGGTTTCGCCCTCTGCAGCGATCCTACCCGGCCGGTTGCGCGGAACCTCAAATCCTTGTCACGCAGGGCGGTCAGCCAGACGCCGACGACAATACCTGCCAGTGTAGCGAGGGCATAGAAACGTATGGTCAGCGGACCGAGTTGGAAGGCGCTGACGGTCGGGGAGGGAATGAACAGGTCTGTCATGGCCCTATTTGATGTAGGAGAAGACGCCCATCATGCCGCGTTCGGCATGGTAGGCGTTGTGGCAGTGGGTAAGCCACTGGCCCGGGTTGTCGGCGTCGAAGATCACCGTGACGGTCTGTTTGGGCCGGACGATGACGGTGTCTTTGCGGGCTCCGCCGCCGGATACCTGGAAGGTGTGTCCGTGCAGGTGCATGGGATGCCACATGTCAGTGTCGTTGACGAAATTCACCTGCACCCTTTCACCGGCCTTGACGTCGAAGGCGTTCTCCAATGGCTTGGTCAGGTCGAAGCGTTTGCCGTTGATGCCCCAGTCGTATTTTTCCATTCCGCCGGTGAGACGAACTTCGTGGGTCCGGTCCGGGGTTTTGTCCGTCAGAGTGACGGTGGGGTCGGCCTTGAGTTGGCCACCATCGACGACGGTGCCTTCCAGTTTGTTCGGCAGCACTGCCGGCAGCGGTTGCTTGCCGGTGCCGGTGCTGATGAAGCCCAGGGCCTGGCCGATTTTACCTTCGGCCAGCGCCATCACGGGGGTGAAGCCTTCTGCCACGGTGAGCAGGGCATCGATGCGTTCGCCCATGCCGAGAACGACGGCGGTGACATCCTGGTGTTGGACCGGGAATCCGTCCGTGTGGGTGAGGGTGAGTTTTTGGCCGGGGATTCCGACCCGGTAGGCGGTGTCCCCGGCGGCGTTGATGATCCTCAGCCGGATGACCTGTCCCGTTGTGGCGGTCAGGATTTCTGCCTGGTCCGGGGCTTTGGAGTTGAAGAGGTGGAAGGGGTAGTTGACGTCTCCGGCGTCGCCGCCGAGGAAGTCGCTGCGGGAGCCCATGAGCATGTGTTTCATGCCTGTTGATCGGCCCGAGGGGGAGGGCGTGGAACCCATGGATCCATGGTCCATGCCGGGCATGGAACCGGACATGGACATGCCGCCGGAGAGTTCTTTCACGACGTCCTCGGGGGTGCCGGTGATGCCGTCCATCCAGTCGTCGAGAACGATGACCCAATCCCGGTCGTACACGAGTTTTTCGGCCGGATCTTCGATGATCAGCGCTCCGTAGAGGGCACGTTCGCGCTGCATTTCAACATGGGAGTGGTACCAGTAGGTGCCGGGGTGGGTGAGCCGGAAATCGTAGGTGAATTCGGTCCCTGCGGCCACCGGGTCCTGGGTGAGGCCCGGGACGCCGTCCTGGTCATTGCGCAGGGCCAGTCCGTGCCAGTGGATGCTGGTTGCGTCCTTCAAGTCGTTGACCAGATTTACGTTCAGCTGATCACCGGCCTTGGTGCGGATGGTGGGTGCGGTGAGGCTGCCGTTATAGCCCCAGGTAGTTACCGGCTTGCCAGCCACCGCTGGAGTGAAAGCCGCGGCGTTTAGAGGCTGGGTCACGGTGTTCCCTGAGGAGGGCCGCTGGGTTTCATGTTCGGCGACCACAGGGTCGGTAGGCATGACCCGTTCGGACGCCGCGGTTGTCGGTTCGGGGGTTTGGGTGCAGGCTGTCAGCGCCGCGGCGGCGGTGGCCACTGATAAGCCCAGGAAGTGGCGTCTGTTTAGGTCGGTGTACATAGGAACTCCTTCAATAGGCGAAGCATGGGCTTCGCGGGTGTCAGATGGGGGTAAGGAAGGTTCCGGAGAGGTTTTGCAGTTCGTAGATCCAGCGGCCCCAGACTCCGGTGACCATGAGGAGCCCCAGGATGATGAGCATGGAGGCTCCTGCGATATTCATGATCCGGATGTGGCGGCGGACGAGGGCCAAGACCGAACTGACCCACCCCAGGCCCATTGCCCTCAACGCGAACGGGATGCCCAAGCCAAGGCAGTAGGCGAAGGCCAGAAGTGCGCCGCGTCCGGCGCTGCCGGTCGTGACACTTAGAGACAGCGCGCTCAGCGTCGGGCCCATGCAGGGAGTCCAGCCGAGCCCAAAAACGATGCCCAGCAGCGGGGCGCCGCCCAGGCCGGTCCGCCGGCACAGGGCAAGTTTGCGGGTCTGCTGCAGCCACGGCGCCAGACCCAGGAGCGCCAGCCCCATTAGAATCACGACCACGCCGAGGCCGCGCATGAGCCGGTCCTGCCAACGCAACAGCCAGGAACCGATCGCGCCGAACGCGGCCCCATAGAGGGTGAAGACCGTCGCGGAGCCCAGCACGAACAGCCCGACCCCGGCCAGGACACGGCACCGGTTGCGCGGCTGGCCCGGGTCAGTGAGCCCGGACAGGTACCCATTGTTCCAAGTGTGCCAGGCACTTACCGCGACGACGATCCCGCACAGCGTTCTGTTTCGGCCGCAAAGCGGGGGCCAATGATCAGGGTCGGGAACTTCGGCCCTTGCGGTGAGAATCATGTGGAGGACACACTGAGGGCAACATTGTAAAGAACCTGGTGGAAGGCGGTGCTCATGGGCGGCGATGAGGTATTCAGGATCGTGGTGGGGGTGGACGGTTCGGCCCCCTCGCGCCTCGCCTTGGAATGGGCAGTCGCTGAAGCGCGGCTGCGCCACGGAGAAGTAAAGGCCGTGACTGCTTGGCAGTTCCCGCCCGTGACGGTCGGGATGGAAGGCCTGGTCCATGACCCGGAGATCTTTCCCCAGGCCGCCCGCCGCCTCCAGGACGAGGCCTTGAGGCGGGTGGACAGCGGGGGAGTGACAGTAACTGGTGATGTTGTCCAGGGCAACACGGCCGGCGTGCTCCTGAAGGCGGCCGAGAACGCCGACCTGGTGGTGGTGGGTTCCCGCGGCCTCGGAGGATTCACCGGATTGCTGCTCGGCTCGGTATCCACCCAACTTGTTCATCATTCGCCCTCCCCGGTGCTCGTAGTCCGGTCCCGCACCGGCGGTGAGGAATGAGCAATCCGGTGACCAGCCGGATGCCTCACACCGCCGGGAGCAGAGACCGTGACAGCTGACCATTCCTCCCACCTGCATCCGGCCGCCGGCACCAGTCACGGAGAGGCGGTTCCGGCAGCGCGTACCTTTAGGGGCAGGCTCCACGCACTGTGGCACACGTTGGTCGGCGCGGTCGGCCTGATCATGGGGCTCCTGCCGCACGTCCTGCATCACATCGGGCTGCTCGCCGGGACCGCGCTGGTCGCGGGATCCGGCGGCACCGTACTGTTCGGGGCACTGGGGCTTCTGGCGTCCATTCCCATGCTAATCCGCCTCTACCGGCGGTTCGGCAGCTGGATTGCACCGGCGCTGGGACTGCTGGTCTTCGTGGCCATGTTCTCCCTGTCCGCGTTCGTTATAGGCCCGGCCATCAGCGGCACCGGAGGGGATGTGAACCCCGGCCCGGTACCCACCGTGGACCACACCAGCGAGCACACCGCGGGCCACTGACAACCAACAGGTAAGCCAGGAGAAGGGAGGCCCGGGAAAGCCGGGCCTCCCTTTGCCCGTAACCGTTGGAAGGCTACTTCGCGCCGGCCATGGCATAGCCGGAGGACCGGATTGCCTCAGCCAGGGCATCCGGGGCGGCAGTGCCAGTGACGATCAGCCGGGACGTGCCGCCCGGGACGAGATCGACGGTTGCGGTCTGGACCCCTGATACGCCGGACACAGCCTTCTCAACGGTCTGGACGCAATGTCCGCAGGTCAACCCGTCCACGCCGTACTGCGCGCCGGAAGCCTGGACCTCCGGCTTTTCCATTACCGAAGCCTTGGCCCGGGTGTCTGCGGCGGGGGAGCAGCAGCTGCAGCCGTGCTGTGCAGCGGAGGCCAGGGGGAGTTCAGTTCGTGATTCGCTGGTTCCACACATGTAAGTTTTCCTTCGAGAGGGTGGATGCAAAGGGGGGCTGTTGGGGATGAACGGCTGTAACGGCCGGGGGCCTGGACAAACCACGTCACTGACAACACCCATAGAATACCCCCTCGGGGTATGCAATGCAAGAGTCACGCAGTACCTGGCCGACCTTCTCCCGCGGGTTGGTGCGGGGGCCGTTGGGCCCTATGCCGAGAGGGTCTGATGGGTCGAGACTCAGGGTATGAGCAGTCTTCCTGATCCGCGTCTTCCTGAAGCACCGGGGCCCTCCAGCGGCCCATATCAGCCCTGGACACAGACGCTGCTGATAGTCCTTATCGCCGCGGCGGCTGTCTACCTCATCACCAACCACTGGCTCCATATTCTGGATGCGCTGCCCTATCTGGGTGTGGTGCTCGTGATGAGCTTTTGTATGTTCGGGCATGGAAGCCACGGCGGACATGGCAGCTCCACCCATCAGGGGCATCGCGGGCTGGAAGCCCGGGGAGGGCCTGGACGCCCCGGGCCCGGGGGAGGTGCCGGACATGTCCACTGACTACGGGTATGACCTGTGGGGGCTGGTGATCATCAATTCGGCTGTGTTCATCATTTTCGCGTTCAGTTTTGTCCGGCCCAAGACGAAACTGGACTGGCGGGCGCTGGGCGGTTTTTCGGCGTTCATCGTGGCGCTGTTCACTGAGATGTATGGTTTCCCGCTGACGATCTACCTGCTCTCGGGATGGCTGGGGAACCAGATACCGGGCGTGGATCTCCTAAACCACAACTCGGGTCATTTGTGGCAGGACCTTACCGGCTGGCAAGGGGACCCGCACCTGAGCCCGCTGCACCTTCTGAGCAACGTGCTGATCGCGGCCGGGTTCATCCTGCTTTACTTGTCCTGGCAGGTCCTGTTCGCGGCCCAGCGGGACCGCCGTCTGGCGATCACGGGACCCTACGGCAGGGTGCGACATCCGCAGTACGTGGGGTTCCTGATCATCATGGCCGGGTTCCTGCTGCAATGGCCCACCCTGCTGACCCTGCTGATGTTCCCGGTCCTGTTCATCGTCTACCTGCGCCTGGCCCGGAAGGAGGAACACCTGATGGACGCCGAGTTCGGCGAAGCCTACGCCGCCTACCGCCGGCAGGTACCCGGATTCGTTCCCCGCTTCGGACACCGCCCCGCTGTCACGGGGCGGAAGTTGCAGAAGGGCCCGTGATGGACCGGCAGCAGGGCAGGGACGGGGAGGCCGGGTTACCGCCATGCTGTTCCTGGCGGTAAAGAACCTTGTCCAGGAAAAAACCCGGCTGCTGATCAGCGTCGGCGGGGTCGCGTTCAGCGTGCTGCTGATCATGAGCATCCAAGGCCTGTACCAGGGCTGGAGCAACAAGATCGGCGAATACATCCGCACCGTGCCGGCCGACTACTGGATCACCCAGACCGGCGCGACGGACATGTTCCACACTCCCTCCGTGCTGCCTTTGACCGTCCGGGATTTCCTCACCGGCGTCCCCGGGGTCGCCAGCGCCAAACCCTTCAGCGGCCGCCGCGTCGCGTTCGCGCACAACGGCAAGGACATCAACCTCTACGTCATCGCCGACGACACGGAGAACAACGTCGGGGCCCCCGCGCGGGTGGTCGAAGGCAAAGCCGCCCCGGACAAGGGCGAGATCATCATCGACCGGGTGGTCGGACGCAGCGAAAACATCAGGATCGGAGACACCATCCCTGTCGCCGGCAGGACGCTGAAAGTCGCCGGCTACTCCGAGGGCGGATACATCCTCAGCTTCTCCTTCGCGTTCGCAACCAAGGAAGACGCCGAAAGCATCCTGCAGCTTCCCGGCGCCACCAACTTCTTCCTCGTCACGGTCAACGAGAGCACCGGCGCGGGCGAGGTCGCGTCCCGGATCGAAGCCAATCCGGCGGTGGATGCCATCACCAAGGACAGGTTCGTGGATAACAACACGAACATCGTCCGGGACACCTTCCTGCCCATCATCCTGGTCCTGCTGTTCATCGGGATCGCCGTGGGCATGACCGTCATCGGCCTGACCATCTTCACCTCAACCATCGAAAAAGCCCGAGAATACGGCGTGCTGAAGGCCATCGGGGTGAGCAATCGCCAGCTCTACACCGTCGTAGTGGAGCAGGCCATCACCGCAGCCGTGCTCGGATACCTCGTCGGGGCGGGCCTGACCCTTGCAGTCAGCGCCGCCGCGGGAAACTATGTCCCGGAGTTCATCACGGAAATCCGCTGGCTCGATGCGGCCTGGATTTTCGCCGTCACCCTGGCCATGGCCGTGGTGTCCTCGCTGCTGCCCGTCCGCCGGCTGGCCCGCATCGACCCGGCGGAAGTGTTCCGCGCATGAGCATCGTCTCCGTCGAGGACGTGTCCAAGACCTTCGGGACCGGGCACACCGCCGTGACCGCCGTGGACCACGTATCCCTCAGCGTTGACGCCGGGGACATTGTGCTCGTGATGGGACCCTCCGGGTCCGGAAAAACAACCCTGCTATCCATGATCGGCACCCTCATGTCCCCCACGACGGGCCGCATCCTCATCTCCGGGCACGACACCTCCACCCTTGAACCGGCACAACTGTCCAGGCTGCGGCTGCGCGAATTCGGCTTCGTGTTCCAGACCTTTAACCTGCTTTCGGCACTGACCGCGGAGGAAAACGTCATGATGCCCCTGCTCACAGCCGGAGTGCCCCGGAAAGTGGCCCGAGCTAAAGCCCGGACGGCGCTGGAGCAACTTCAGCTCGGACACCGTCTGCGGAACCTGCCCCGGGACCTCTCCGGCGGGGAGAAACAGCGGGTGGCCATCGCGCGGTCCCTGGCGAACGATCCCCGCCTGATCCTCGCCGACGAGCCCACCGCCAACCTGGACGCGAAGACCGGCCAGGACGTGACACTGCTGCTGTGTGAGACGGCCTGCATGGAAAACCGGGCCGTCATAATTGTCAGCCATGACCAACGGCTCCGGACCGCCGCCAAACGGGTCATCACCATCGAGGACGGACGCCTCACAGCCGAAGAAGCCGGAGAACACGACCGGCACTGCCGCATGCACCCCGGAGCAGCACCGTCATGAAAATGACTGATGAAGAACTGCTCGCAGCACTGGAAATCGGCGCCGGATTCCACCTGCTCTCGGGCCAGCTGGGCAGGGCAGTTGCTGTCTTCGGATCCGCACGCTCAGGCCAGGACGATCCCCGCTACACAACAGCCCGGACCATGGGGGCACGGTTTGCAGCCGCCGGGTTCGCGGTCATCACCGGCGGAGGCCCCGGCTTGATGGAGGCGGCCAACCGCGGCGCCGTCGAGCCGGCGGCACCTCTGTTGGTCTGGGCATCGAACTCCCGCATGAACAGTCACTGAACCCCTACCTGGATGTGTCCATGACATTCCGGTACTTCTTCGCCCGGAAACTCATGTTCGTCAGGTACGCCTCCGCATTCGTCGTCCTTCCTGGCGGATTCGGCACGCTGGATGAGCTCTTTGAAGCCCTGACACTCGTCCAGACCGGAAAGATCCACGAATTCCCCGTCGTCCTGATCGGAACCGAGCACTGGTCCGGGCTCATGGTCTGGATCCGTGAGCGGCTCCAGAGCCCGGGTTTCATCACGCCCGAGGATATCGGGCTCCTGCGGGTCACCGATGACATCGACGAAGCCATCGAGCTGATCCAGCACTGCCACCTGCGTCAACTCGCCCTCTGATCCGGAAAAGGGATGAGGAACGGGCGGGCGACGGACATGTGCGGAGAGCCCCCGGCAAGGAAACGCCAGACGCTGGCCGCGACCAGGTCCACGTCGCCGAGGCCGGGGGAGAGCATGGTCCCGTTGCGTCCTGCAGGCCAAGCCTGAAGGCCAGAAAACACGGGCCCCGCGGCGGCGATCCAGAGTATCGTTCGTCGCCGGTTCCTGGAGTGCGGCCATCCCGCCAGCAGGGCCCCGCCGATCATGAGCCAGGCCAGGAACGCCGCGGCAGTCCCGGCCAAGGACAGGAACAGCGGGACCGCGATGAACTGCGGGGTCCAACTTATCGCCGGCAGGGAAACCACGCGCGCCCTATTGGATCTCCTGACTGGACAATGCTCGTGCCCGTCATCGGCGTCGGTGTCTCGCTGTTCCTTCCCGGGGAACGCCCGCCGCCGGGCGGTGGTCGGCATCGGACTGATTTTGGCCTCGCTCTGGCTAGTGCTCCGGCGACCCTGCAGGGGGACCGGCCAGGGCAAGGGGACTAAGACTCTTGACGGCGGAAGCCCGCGGGAACGAGAGTGGACACCAGGGCACCAATGGGTCCAGGTGGCAGCGAGGAAGCAGAGATGATGTTTTGGGGCGGGGACATGGGCGTCTGGGGGTACATCCTGATGGGCGTGAGCTTTGTGCTGTTCTGGGGTGCCATCATCACCGCCATCATCCTCTTCGCCCGATCCATGGGAGCCGGGAACAGCCGGTATGAAGATGGCGGGCCCCGTGCAGGCGTCGCAGAGAATCTGCTCGCAGAACGTTTTGCCCGCGGTGAAATCGACGAGAGCGAATACACAGCCCGTCTCACAGTGCTCCGCCGCGGTCGCGGAGCTTAACCGCCGAAGTGCCCGACCGGTCCGGCCGCAGACCTTGACAGATACAGTAGGGGCTACATGTTGTGGGCGTAGCCGGAAAACGACGAACGCGCGGAAGCCCTCACGCAATGAAGTTCCGGCAACGGGTGGATAGCGCCCGATGCCCCGCCCCGGACCCCTCTGCGGAAGGACACACCATGCCTGCTGACCCGAATCCCTCACCCGGACCCGCTTACCGACCGGCACAGGCCTGGCTGCCGCGACCGGAAACACCCGAAGCGACCACCGCCCGCGCTGCCCGGCCGTTGGCCCCGGCCGGGAACCGCTAGGCACGCCGCCATGGACCTCCGGCTCATCTCCCGCGTACTGTTCCTGCGCGCTGCGTGGCGGAGAAGGGACCACTGGGACGCCGCACGAATCACCGCCCATCAGGACCACGCCCTGCAGGAACTGCGCAGCGCCGCCTACGCCGGCTCGGAGTTCTACCGCCGCCACCATGCCGGACTCCACGATGCGCCCCTGAACCAGCTGCCGCACATGACGAAGGCGGACCTGATGGACCACTTCGACGAGGCCGTCACCACACCGGACCTGAGGCTGGCGGATCTGGAAACCCATCTGCGGTCCCTGACCGAGCACGGTGGAGACCCGGGGGTGCCGTGGAAGGGCCGGTGGCGGGCCGCGGCGACAGCAGGCACCACGGGCCGGCGCGGAACCTTTATCTGGAACCGCTCCGAGTGGGGCACAATCCTGGCGTCCTACGCCCGCGCGAACGACTGGGCCGGGATCTCAGCCGGACTGACCCGGCCCCTGAAAATGGCCCTCGTGAGCTCCCGCGTCCCCACACACCAGTCCGCCGTCGTCGGCGCCTCACTGCGCTCCAAGCTCGTCCCCACCCTCCGCCTGGACGTCACCGCACCCATGGAAGAGACGGTCTCCGCGCTGAACCAATTTCAGCCCAGGGTCCTGGTCGGCTACGCTTCGGCACTCAAACCCCTGGCCGCCGAGCAGCGCGCCGGACGGCTGCACATCTCACCCCAGGGCGTGATGTCCGCCTCCGAAGTGCTCAGCCCACACACCGCCTCCGAAATGGAAGCGGCCTGGGGAAGCGCCCCCTTCGATGTCTACGCCGCCACCGAAACGGCCGGGATCGCCTCCCCGTGTACCTACAGGGACCGCCATGTCTACGAGGACCTGCTGATCATCGAACCCGTGGACCAGGACGGGAACCCGGTGCCGCAAGGGACAACCGGGGCAAAGCTTCTCGTCTCCGTCCTGTTTTCGCGGACCCTTCCACTGATCCGCTACGAAATGTCCGACACCGTGCGGCTGGGCGGACGAGGCTGCCCCTGCGGACGCTCCTTCACTCTAATGGAGGACATCGAAGGCCGGATCGAAGACGTACTCCACCTGCCAGGCAAGGCCGGAAGCGTAGATGTCCACCCGATCGTGTTCCACCACGTTCTGGACCAAGCCGCCCTTGCCGGCTGGCAGATCATCCAGGAACCCTCCGGGCTGCGGGTACTCCTCGCGGGCCTCGCGCCCGGAGCTTCCATACAGGGAGTCCGGACCGCAGTAGGCGACGCCCTCACCGCGGCAGGAGTTGTGCAGACTGGTGTGGATGTACACTTGGTGGAACACCTTGAACGGACAGCACTGGGCAAGGCGCCCTTCGTGCGCGGGTTGAAGGGCCCGCGATGACAGAGTCACCCACCGCCGCTGCTGCTTTTCCGCCTTTTGACGCCGTTATATTTGATCTGGATGGCGTCGTCACGGACACGGCGGCTGTGCATGAGGCAGCATGGACCGAGCTCTACGAGGTGCACAAAGATCCGCGGGTCCCACCAACGGCACGCAGGAGCCCGTTCAACACCAGGGACTACCAGAAGTATGTCGACGGCAGAGGCCGCAACTCCGCCGCTGTTCTAGCAGCCGGGGGCCTGTCCCGAGCCTTTGACCTGGTCATCGATGGCGAGATTGCCCGCGAAGCGGGGCTAGCCGGGAAACCAGACCCCGCATTGTTCCTTGAAGTGGTGCACCGGCTGCGCAGATAATGGTCTCGGGCACGATGACCGGCTTTGTCGCAGCCCCTTCGAGGCGGTCATCGATGGATTTCATGGACCGGTAGGGCAAGGCGGAGGCGGCCATTGACGCGGCCTCGGCCCAGCCCGGCCGCATGGTTTCCGGGGTCAGGCACCGGGCCAACGGTGTTGCCGCATCCACAGCCTTCGTCGCGGGTCGTATGACCGCAGCGGGTCTCCCGGGACGGTCAGGTCTTATGCCTTCAATCTGCGCGGGACTTCTTCACCTTTCTCGCACCGCGGCGGTGTTCACAGCAAATTGATTGCTGCCGGATAGGCCACCGGGAAGTGCATACCGGGCAGTGTCCGGTCCTGCGCCGGGCATCGTCTGTGGCATCTGACCTGTGGCAGGACCTGTGACGGAAGCTTTGCGTCTGGCTACGCCGTTTGCCGTCGCGCCATTGCCTGCTGTTTTTCAGTTTTTCCCTGCCCGTATCGCGTGAGCCCACGAGGTTTATAGATTGACAGCACCGTGGTGACAAGCAGCGCCAGCAGCGCCAGCAGCGCAGCACCGGCATCAAACACGAGCTGGACCCGCATGCCGGTCATGTCCGCCGAACCCAGGGATGAAGATGCTGCGATTTCCGCCATTGCGGTAACGGGCTGCAGATGAACCAGCAGCAAGGCGCTGGCCACGGTGGTAATCATGAGCTTGATCAGCACCCAGTAGTGACGGAACAGACCCCAGACGGTGCCCAGGCCCTGGACGATGCCGGAAATCAGGGAGGCCAGGCTGAGCGGGAAGATCACAGTCCAGCCGATGAGGTTCATTCCCAGATACGCAGCCTGGACCAGTCCTGGGTCCGTGGAGGACAGTCCGGTGATGGCCAGAACAAGGAACGTTGTGACGGCACCCAGCCATCCGACCGAGCAGATCACATGCACCATCAGGGTGGCTTTACGGAGCCCAGGGGTCATCACTTTCACGGGGTGTGGTTCATCATTCCGCCGCCGCTGAGATGGATGACCGCGAAAGTCACCACAATCAAGGTAGCGGCGACGAGGAAGGCCTTGACCCAGAGGGGCGTTCGGTGCCTGGGGGCTGGGCCGCGCTCCTGCCCTAGTGTGGGCTGGGGTTTGGGTATTGGGCGCTCTGCCATGAGGCTCCTTGTCGGTCGGGGGCGAACATCCTTTTGTAAGACAGTATGTTCTCAGTGTGCCATGTTGTTCAAGGCGTGGCGTGTTGTACGATGCGAGAATGCCAAAGTTATGGGATGAGACTATCGAGACTCATCGCGGCGCCGTCCGGACCGCCATCCTGGACGCCGCAGCGACCCTGGTCGCTGGCCATTCGGCGGCTGCTGTGACGATGTCCGGAATCGCCCAGATGGCCGGTATCGGCCGCGCAACGCTCTATAAGTACTACCCGGATGTCGAGACGATCCTGGCGGCCTGGCATGAGCGTCAGGTCCATGCGCACCTGGAAGTCCTGACCCGGATTAGGGACAGGACGCGGGGCGCCCGCGAGCAGCTTGAAGCCGTGCTGGAGGCCTACGCCTTCCTCTCACACTCCGGGCTCGGAGCAGCCGACGCCGTCGCCCTGCACCAAGGCGCACATATGGGCCCCGCCGAGCGCCACTTGTCCGGATTTCTGACAGAGCTCCTGCGCCAGGGTGCGGAAGCCGGGGTATTCCGGGGGGACGTAGCCGCGGATGAACTCGCCGCGTTCTGCCTTCACGCCCTCGAAGCGTCCGCCGGTCTGACATCGCCGGAGGCCGTTCACCGGCTGGTCAAAGTCACCTTGGCCGGGCTCCACCCGGTGCCCTGAGCAGGCCAACGCTTCCCTGGGACCTGCGCCTGCAGGCAGCCCAGGACCGGCCGCCGCGGTCACCCCGGGCCGTCAGTCTGGGCTTCGATCAAAGGTGAAGCCACAGGCGCACCGGTACATCAGCACGCCCCCGGATGGCTCCGGGGGGTGACTGACCAATGCCTCCGGGAAGAGAAGTACAGGCATTTTGTCGGCCGGGACCAGACGCATAGGCTCACCGCAATGCATGTGGGTGGCCAGCATTCGCCGCAGCTGCGGGTCGTCGACCGGGCTCCCGGACGCGGCACCTATCCCGGCCAAGGTGCCGCCGGCAGGTGGGATGGACCCCTGACGCGGGCCTGAGGGCTGCCTGGGTTTCATTTATTCCTTTCGACGGAAGA
This sequence comes from Pseudarthrobacter sp. RHLT3-21, assembly GCF_059383495.1. Classification (NCBI taxonomy): domain Bacteria; kingdom Bacillati; phylum Actinomycetota; class Actinomycetes; order Micrococcales; family Micrococcaceae; genus Pseudarthrobacter; species Pseudarthrobacter sp. RHLT3-21. The sequence continues at coordinate 24,197 of NZ_JBWZCI010000023.1, read as the reverse complement.
TGGCGCCACGGTCGCCGAGCGATCCGTGGCGCTGGTCGCGTCCCCACACGGATTAACGATTCGACTGGCACTTTCATCCCCCTGGATGCTCCTGTGGCAGAGCTCAGGGACGCATTGGGGGTGCCTTAAGGCCGGGATGACGCAGGGCAGGCCTTCCCGCGGGTGCCGGAAGGTGTTGGATCTCCGGTCACCGTTGGGTAGGGCCCTGGGGCAGGGTCAGCCGAGCGAGCCGAGAAGGTCGTTGCATGCCTTTTCGCAACGGCGGCAGGCCTCGGCGCAGAGCCGGCAGTGTTCATGCATGCCTGCGTGTTGCTCGCATTCCTCGGCGCAGGCCTTGCAGATGGTGGCGCAGGCCTGCAGCACCGCGCGGGTGACGTTGGCGTCATAGCCGGTGTGGCGGGAGAGGACGTTTGCCGTGGCCGCGCAGATGTCCGCACAGTCAAGATCGGTGCGGATGCATTTGGTCAACTCGGCGACCATGTCTTCGCCGAGACAGGCATCAGCGCAGGCGGTACACACCTGTGAGCAGTCAAAGCAAGCCGCAATGCATTCGGCGAGCATGTGCTGATCGATGCCGCCGAGATCCTTCGGGTACGCATCGAGCATCTTGTGGGTGCTTCCGTGTGTCATTTCTTTCTCTCTTTCCAATACTGAACGGCAGGAACCTGGTGCGGAGACCGGCTGATGTTTTCTGAGGTGCCGGCTGTTTGGCTGATGTTCTTTCTCGGGCCTCCTTCTGATCGCTGAAGGCAGGACCCAAAGGGCGGCCCGCACGCGGTGTTTACGCCAGCCAGGTCGAAGGGTGCCACTTGCAGGCCGTATGGCCTGGCGTTTGCGCGGCCGGACGGGGAGCGTGCGCTTTTATGTCCGACTGACAGACAGTTGAGTTATGGTTAGCGCCTGCCAGCTCAGCGGTGCTTGGGGCCTGTTGGCGATGTGGGGTGCCGGGTGCCGGGCGCGCGGGCCCGTGGAATCAGGTATGAGCGGTCCTGGCCTTGGCTGCGCCGCGTCGGTCACAGCAACGGGCCACGACCGTGGACTGACTGCCCGGGTGCCTCCGGTCTCGTGGCACCCGCTGCGCGGGACCCCGCTGAGCACGTCGGAGGCGGAGTGGGCTCCGACCGGGCTCACTCTGTTCGAACGTCCCCGAGGGTTCTCCTGTCCCCCGGGGATCGCAGTCTCGCGCTGGTGCTGTGCGGCGGCGGAAGGGCTGCGGTCGGACACCCCCACCACGTGGTCTTGTCCATTACAAAAGGCAACTGGCCCGGCCACCAGGAGGACGATCACGAGGCAGGAAAGAACAGCCCGCAGCGCCGCAAGCCTGCGGACCAGCAGTGGAAGCGTGGAACGTTGAAGGGCCATCTGGTCTCTCCTGGGGCAAGTCCCGCCCAGCGTAACCTTCCGGTGCCCCGCCAGTCACCATCCCTTTCCCCTTAATTCCGGAGCGCCTTTGATAACGGATTTGTAACTTAAGCCGACGCTTCGCTAAAGTTGAATAAACACATACCCCCAACGGGTATGGATGTGACCGCTTCGCCAAACCCCGCCGGCGGTCCGTGAACCTGATCTTTCTCAGGCGGGGGCGGAGGACCCACTTTTGGTGCGTAATGATGCACCTTGGGGTGAAGCCGACCTGTGACTGCGCGTCCTGATCGCGTCCTGCAGGGCAGCCGGACAGTCCACTCGTCCGAATCCGACAGCTAACTTCGCCGGCGCCGAGAGGACCACTATCTTGCCTGCCCAGTCAAAACACGGCCGTCGCCGCGCCCTTCCGGCCGCTGCCTCACCACGCCGCCGTCCGTTCTTCCAGGAATCAACGTTCCGGCTACGCGGCCAGCAGTTCGGGGTGACGGCCGCCGTCACGGGAATGATTGCCCTCACTGCTCTGTCCGCGGCGCAGGCTGACTCCGGCAGCCGCGCTACGGCCCAGGACCGGCCAGTGGCCGTGGCAGCCCCGGCTCCGGAAGCGGCGGTCACGGCAGCAGCTGACACTGTTCTCACCTTTGACCGCCCGGAGGTGACCTCCCAGCCTGCGCCTGCGCCCGCTGCCCCGGCGCAGCCCGCTGGGGCGGTCAAGGCACCCGAGGCCGCCCCCGCGCCCGTCCCGGCATCCCCATCCACGGGGTTGCGTGCCCCGCTCGCGTCGATTAACGTCAGTTCCCCCTTCGGCTTCAGAATCAGCCCGATCACCGGGGCCGCAGCTGAAATGCACACCGGGGTCGACCTGACCGGGGCGTGCTCGACGGCGGTCTTCGCCGCCGGTTCCGGCACCGTCACCGAGGCCGGCTGGAGCCCGTACGGCGGCGGCAACCGGATCGTCGTTGATCACGGCAACGGCCTGAAGACCACCTACAACCACCTGGCCAGCATCGGCGTCTCCCTCGGACAGACCGTGGCTCAGGGCCAGCAGATTGCAGGGGTAGGCACAACCGGTGCCTCCACCGGCTGCCACCTTCACTTCGAGGTCATGGTCAACGGCCAGACCGTTGACCCGGCTGCCTTCATCTAAGAGGCCCGGCCCGCAGCCCCTTAGATGGCTGCGCTGACTGCTTGCGCGTGAAAAGCGGCAGCCGGGCGACGAAGCGGTACAGTTGCGGGTGCGTCTGCACCCTGTTTCTCTGCGGTCCTGACGGACCACACTCAGTGCCAGTCATGGTTCCTGGCTCGGGCGGATGACGCACGAGGGCCATCTGCGGGCGCCCACACAACGAGCCGGACAAAGGACTAGACAGTGCAAATCTCAATGGCTGCCGCGGGTCTTTACGCCCTGGCCACGACGCCGGCCCCGGGTCCAGGCAACGAAGGTCTGAGGCCAGGACTGGACGCGGATCAGGTAACTCCCGGATTTCTGGGTTTCGCGATGACGGCGTTCATGGTCATCGCAGTTGTCCTGCTCATGGTTTCCATGACCAGACGAATCCGGCGTGTGCGTTACCGGGCGCAGTTCGAGCAAGGAAGCGAACCCGTTTCGGAAGAAACGGATGATGCCCGCAGCCAGGCTGGGATCAATGAAACCGAGGCGACCAACGGAAGCGGACCGGGCGGCGAGGGCCCCGGACGGGGATGAGCCCGCGGCTCCCGCGGCAGGCCGCCGCGTGGAGTTTATTAGTGAAGCCGTGCTGCATGTGGCCGGACAATGCTGGATCTACGCTCCTGTCGGGGGTCAGCAGGTTCAGCATTGCCGGCAGCCCGGAATACTGGGCGACGGATGCCGCACATTCGGCGCAACCGCCGAGGTGTCTATGGAACTCGCGCCGTTCAGAGGGACTCAGGGCGCCCAGCACTTATGCTCCGGTCCAATCCCCGGTACCTGTCCTCTCCGGTCGGGCTCAAGTTCCTGCTCCTTTCTGAAGGCCATTGTTTTGTCCGCCATGGGACGCCTCCTGGACTTCCGCCGCATGTCTGGAAGGCCCTGCCGCCAGGACCTAATCCCGCGCCATGGCCCCTGTAATGAGGGATTTGAGGATGCTTTGGTCGGCTAGGCCCAGGATCCGCGCCGCGACTCTGCCTTCCCTGTCCAGGACGAGTGTCGAGGGGACGGCCTGGGGTGGAACGTACTGGGCCATGGCCAGCAGGATGCTCCCGTCCTTGTCGTCCATGCTGGGATAGCTGACGCCGAAGGTCCGTTCGAAGGCTGCTGCGGTAGGTTCCTCATCGCGGATGTTTACGCCGAAGAAGGAGACGCCTTGTGCTTTGAACTCATTCGAGAGTGCCTCCAGCCGTGGAGCTTCGAGCCTGCAGGGGGCGCACGCGGCGTACCAAAAGTTCAGGACGATCACTTTTCCGGCCCAGTCACGGGAGTTTACGGCTGTCCCGTCGTACAGTTCGCCGCTCAACACTACAGGGGGCTCCCGCTCGGCTGCAGCGTATTCGGTGACGGAGCCGTCCCCGGCGATGTAGTTTTTGTTGTCCCCGGCTTTGGCCTGCCGGGCCAGGGCGTCGCTGGAGGCGCAGCCGGCAAGGACGCTGATGCCCACGGTGCCCAGAAGTGCCGAGGAGAGGAGGCGCCGCCGAGAAAAGCCCGGCAATCTCTCCGCTGGCCCGGGGGCTACGGTTCGGGGTGTCATGGAGACGTGCTCATACATGGCTGTCCTTTGATAACGGCAACTTCGCGGCTCGGTTGGAACTGGAGGAATACATACCCAACGGGTGTGGGTGCGGCCATTTCGGCGAACCCTGACGGCGATGCCGTAGCGCGCCCCAGGTAGAGAGGACACCCGCGGCGGCCAGAATTGGCCGGGCCGTCCAGCTCAGGGCCCGGGAGGGCAGGATCACGTCGCGGGGCCGGCATGCTCAGGGCTTCTTCGTGTCAGTGCGTCCGGCGAGAATTGCACCGATAAGGATCAGCACGCCACCGGTGGGGTAGCCGATGAAAATATCTTCGGTGAGGCTCGGTCCTTGCCCCGTGGCTGCAAGGTGGGCGATCCAGTGGCTGATGGCGACCAGCGTTCCGGCGACCATGAGGGCCTGTCCGATCCGGACGAACCGCCGGTGCCGGCGGTAGCGTGATTCGGGGTCGGTTGCTTGTTTGGGCTTGTGGAACTTTTTCATGGTTTTCCTCGGGGGTCTTAGCTAGCCGTTGGTTCCGCCAGTGCAGGCGGCGCCGGGTTCGGGTGCGTTCGGGGATTGGGCGTAAGCCCGGATGAAAGCGGGGATGCGCGGGTCTCCGGCGTCCTGCACGCTTAGCTGGGCGCCCCATGCGGTGGCGGTGACCGGGCCGGTCTGGTCTTTGTCCGGGCTGAGAACGACGTAGGGCTTTCCGTCGGCGAGTTCGGTGAGCTTGGTTAGCTCTGCCGTTGGCACGTCGGGGTTGTAGCTGAGCCACACGGCGCCGTGTTCGAGGGAGTGCACCGCGCGTTGTTCGTTGACCGGATCGGTGTAGACCCCGCAGTTGATCCAGACCGGCGCATGATCGCCTCCTGCGCCCGGTTTCTGCGGGTAGTCGACGGCGTCCTGGACGTGGTTGCGGGAGAGGCCGGCGAAGGTCTGGATCCCCTCGATGGGTCTTTTCGCAGCCTCCGCGGCTGCGTTCTTTTCCTGGACCGAGGTGGTGACGGTGAAGGCAACGGCGGTAATGATGAGCGCCAGGACCAGCCCGAAACTGCCGTAGACCAAGAGGTTCCATTTGCGTTGCTTGGCCTTCTGCTGTGCCCGGACGGCGGCCAGGTCGGCGCGTCGCTTTCCGGCGTTACTCATATGTGTGTCCTTTCGGTGGGTGCATCAGGATTCTGCCGCAGATCGGGCGAGCGGGTTTCGACTTCGGAGCGCGGCCGGGACCGCAGGCGATGGAAGAGGGCCATTCCGGCAATAAAGAGCAGGCCGGAGACCCAGGTGTTCACGCGCAGACCCAGGATGGTGTTGGCAGGATCAGAGCGCAACAGTTCGAAAGCGAACCGGCCGGCGGTGTAAAGGACGATGTAGAGGGCAAAGACTGCACCGGCACCAAGCCTGTACTTGCGGTCCAGGGCCATCAGCAGGGAGGCGGCGGCCAGGCACCAGAGGGATTCGTAGAGGAAGGTGGGTTGGAAGTAGCCCAGGACTTCCGGGGTGCCGTCGCCCGAGAGGACGGCCTGGCCGGTGGCCTGGTTCATGTTGTAGATCTGGAGTTTCCAGGGCAGGTCCGTGGGGCCGCCGTAGAGTTCGTTGTTGAACCAGTTCCCCCACCGTCCCAGGCCTTGGGCGATGAGCAGGCCGGGGGCGGCTGCGTCAGCGAACGCCAGGAAGGGGATCCCGGCGCGTCGGGCGCCGATCGCGGCGCCGACAAGTCCCAGGGCGACGGCGCCCCAGATGCCGAGGCCGCCCTCCCAGATTCTCAGCGCCCCCCAGGGGTCCCTGCCTGGGCCGAAGTAGAGCTGGTTGTCGGTGATGACGTGGTAGAGCCTGCCGCCGATGATGCCGAACGGTACGGCCCACATCACGGTGTCCAGGGTCTGGGCGGTCGTCCCGCCCCGCTCCCGGAGGCGCCGGGCTGTCAGCCACGTGCCAAAGACGATGCCTGCCAGGATGCACAGCGCGTAGAAACGCACGGTCAGGGGCCCCAGCTCCAGGGCGCTGACCGTCGGGGACGGGATGAAGTAATCCGTTATTGCTGAAGGCTGCATGGCTGCGCTCACTTGATGTAGGAGAAGAGGGCCATCATGCCGCGCTCGGCGTGATAGGCGTTGTGGCAGTGGACGAGCCATTGGCCCGGATTGTCGGCGTCGAAAATCACTGTGACGGTTTCTTTTGGCCGGACGATCACGGTGTCTTTACGCGCCCCTGTGGAACCGACCTGGAAGGTGTGGCCGTGCAGGTGCATGGGGTGCCACATGTCCGTGTCGTTGATAAAGCTCACTTGGACCCGTTCGCCTTCTTTGATGTCGAAGGTGTGCTCGAACGGGTTGACCATTTCGAAGCGGTGGCCGTTGATGCCCCAGTCGTATTTCTCCATGCTGCCGGTGAGTCTGAGCTCGTGGGACCGGTCCGGGGTCCGCGGGGGCAGGTTGACTGCCGGGTCGGCTTTGAGCTGGCCGCCGTCCAGGACGGTCCCTTCCAGCTTGCCGGGCAACACCGCCGGGAGCGGCTGTTTTCCCGAGCCGGTGCTGATGAATCCGAGGGCCTTGCCGGTCTTCCCTTCGGGCAGTGCCAGCAGGGGGGTGAAGCCTTCCGCGACGGTGAGCAGCGCATCGATGCGTTCGCCCATGCCGAGCACGACCGCGTCAACGTCCTGATGGACGGCGGGAAACCCGTCGGTGTGGGTCAGAGTGATCTTCTGCCCGGGGATCCCGACGCGGTAGGCGGTGTCCCCGGCGGCGTTGATGAGCCGGAGGCGGATGACCTGCCCTGCAACGGCGGGCAGGATCTGTGCCTGGTCCGGTGCTTTGGAGTTGAACAGGTGGTACGGGTAGCCGACGTCCCCGGCGTCCCCGCCGAGGAAGTCGCTGCGGGATCCCATGAGCATGTGCTTCATTGCTGACGGAGCGGGGCGGGCGTCGGCGGAGGGCGAAGCCGAGCGGTCGATACCGGCGGTATACATACCTTGTGAGAGTTCGGCCAGGACATCATCGGGGGTGCCGGTGATGCCATCCATCCAGTCGTCCAGGATGATGACCCAGTCCTTGTCGTATTTCAGTGGCTCGGCCGGGTCTTCGATGATCAGTGCCCCGTACAGTGCGCGTTCGCGCTGCATGTCCATGTGGGAGTGGTACCAGTAGGTGCCGGGCTGGGCGAGCCTGAAGTCGTAGCTGTAGCCGGCTCCGGCGGCAACGGGTTCCTGGGTGATGTGCTGGACGCCGTCCTGGTCGTTGCGCAGGGCCAGGCCGTGCCAGTGGATGCTGGTCTGGTCTTTGAGCTGGTTGGTCAGCGCCACGCTGAGCCGGTCACCGGCCCGGGCGCGGATTTCGGGGGCCGTGAGGTTGCCGTTGTACCCCCAGGTCGTGAACGTTTTTCCGGCCACATTCGTTTCGAACGGTCCGGCCTTGAGTGTCTGGGCCACTGTAGTGCCGGCCAGGGGCCGCTGCGCTTCGTATTGGGCGACCAGCGGGTCATCGGGCATGACACGGGTTGGTGCAGCGGCGCTGCGCGGGGAGGTACAGGATGCCAGGGCCGCTGCTGCGGCGCCGGCGGCCGACAGCGCAAGGAACTGCCGCCGGTCCAGTTGGGAAGAGGTTGGGTTCATGTCAGTTTCGAATCCTTGGGAAGAAGGCCGGGCAGTGCGCAAGGCAGCCATCAGATCGGGGTGAGGAAGGTGCCGGAGAGGTTCTGCAGTTTGTAGATCCACTGCACCCACACTCCGGTGATCATCAGGATGCCCAGGATGATCAGCATCGAGGCGCCGGCGATGTTGACGGTGCGGATGTGTCTGCGGACCAGGGCAAGTGTGTTGCTGACCCAGCCGAAGCCCATGGCGGCCAGGGCGAACGGGATGCCCAGGCCCAGGCAGTAGGCGAAGGCCAGCAGAGCCCCGCGTCCGGCGCTGCCGGTGGTCACGCTCAGGGACAGCACCGCGCTCAGTGTCGGGCCCATGCAGGGTGTCCAGCCCAGGCCGAAGACGATCCCGAGCAGCGGTGCGCCGCCGAGTCCTGTGCGGCGGCCGAGGGTGATTTTGCGGGTCTGCTGCAGCCAGGGCACCAGGCCGAGCAGGGCCACGCCCATCAGGACCACGACGATTCCCAGGCCGCGCATCAGTGTGTCCTGCCAGCGCAGCAGCCAGGAACCGATCGCCCCGAATGCTGCCCCGTAGAGGGTGAATACGGCGGCGAACCCCAGCACGAAAAGGCCCACGCCGGCCAGCACCCGGGTGCGGTTCCGCGGCTGCGTAGGGTCGGTCAGGCCGGAGACGAAGCCGAGGTAGCCGGGGACGAGGGGCAGGATGCAGGGGGAGAGGAAGGAGACGAGCCCGGCGGTCATGGCCAGGGGGATCGCGATGAGCAGCGCCCCGGAGGTGACCGTGGAGGCGAAAAACCCGCCGATGTCCATCGGCTCAGGCCGCGTCGGAGGGCCGGAAAACCGCCCCGCCGTCCGTGGACACGACCAGGCCGGTTGAGGTAGCGGCCCAGATCCAGGGTTTACCCTCCGATCCTTCCGTCGCAGCGATGGCTTTGACCTGTCCCTGGATCTGCCCGGTCCGGGACCAGGTGGCGCCGGCGTCGGAGGAGTAGTGCACCGTGCCGTCAGGTGCGACACCGATGGCTTCTGTGGCGCTGGCGAACGCGGCGAACTGCACCACCGGGGCAGCCTTGTCCAGGACCCAGGTGGCGCCGCTGTCGGTCGAGCGTTGCACACCGTCGACGGTGGTGGCCAGCACGGTGTCGCTGTAGGGATTCCCGGCCAGGGCTGCCGGTGCGAAGTCCGCGGCGATTGTTGTCCAGGTCTTCCCGTCAGGGCTCGCGCGTAAGGCCCCGTCGAAGGCGACGATCCCGGACTTGGTGGCGGTCAGGGCATGGAAATCGGACTCTCCCTGGCGCGAAACCTGCTCCCACGTCGCACCGCCGTCGCTGGTCTTGACCAGACCCAGCGGGTTGGGAAGATCCGAACCCGGGCCAGGGTGGCCCGACGCGTAGAAGACACCCTGCTCCATGGCAGCGGTGAAACCCATCAGGTCGTTCGTGGGTCCGATCCTGACGGCGGGTTTTTTGGACACGTCGAACAGGCCCTCGTGCGTGGCCAGGAGTACCTGGCCGGTTTCACCGTTGACGTTCAGGCCATGGATGTGGGCGCTGGGCAGACCTGTGGCGGCGCCGGCTGATGACGGGGTGTCGGCCGTCGGGGCGGTGGACGGGGCGCAGGCAGCCAGGGACAGCGCCAGGGACAGGGCCGCGGCTGAGACGGCGATGATACGGGGACGTTTAAGAGAGCGCGCAGGCACGATGAATCTCCAGGTGACGGAACGAAAAAAGAGGTGTGGAGGGGGAGGCGCCGGCCCGTGGCCGGGCCGGCGCCGGGTCTGCCAGCTAGAGGGTGGCCAGCAGGTCCTTCATTGCCTGCATTTCAGCTTCCTGGGAGGTGGCAATGTCTTTGCTGAGCTGGACTGCCCTGGCGTTCTTACCGTCCGTAGTTTCAGTTTTGGCCATCATGATCGCGCCCTCGTGGTGGGCGATCATCTGGGTCAGGAACAGTTTGGCCGCCTCGGTTCCCTGAGCGGCTTCAAGCTTGGCCATGTCTTCATCGCCCATCATGCCGGACATGCTATGGCCGGAGGGCGTGCCGGTGGGGATCTCGGTGGGCTGGTTCCAGCTGGTCAGCCAGCCGGTCATCTTCTCGATTTCCGGTGCCTGGGCCGCCTTGATCTTGGTGGCCAGATCCGTCACCGGGGCCGGGATTCCTTCTTTGGCGAGGACCATGTCGGACATTTCCACGGCCTGGGTGTGGTGCGGGATCATCATCTGGGCGAACATGGTGTCCGCGTCGTTGAAGTCCGCGGCAGCGGGCGCGGAGCTGGAGGACGTCCCGGAGCTGCCGTGGTTCATTCCGGGCATGCTCCCTCCGCCCGAACCCGCGGAACAACCGGCCAGGGCGATCGCCGCGGCGATGGTGACAGCGGAAATGGTCAGTGTTTTCTTCATCAAAATCAGGTCCTTCAAATTATCAACCGGCGTCAGACGCCGCTGCGGATAGCGTGGCTGCAAGGCCCGCCGGAGCTCAGGCGGGGGTATGCAGGGTGGGTACGCAAGCGTGGCGTGGAGGGTGCGCCGGGCAGGACACGGCGCAGCGCAGCTTTACGTCCGGCTGATGCAGAGGTCGCCGGGGGAAGGACCCTCCGGCAGGAAGGAGTAGCTGATCGTTGACCCGGCGAGGGCATTCGTGTCCGGGGTCTGGAGCGGTGCGGTGCCGGGCAGCGGCGCCGACAGGGAGGTGTTCGCCGGGGAGAGGACGCAGACCGCATCCATCGCCGACATACTCTGGCAGCCGGCGGCATCGGCGCACGAGGAAGCTGATCCGGCAAGCATCCCGGGCCCGGCCGCGGAGGCCGTCTGGGAAGACTGTGCCGGGGCGTGGCCTGGATGGTTGACCGGGTTCTGTTTCTGCTGAACGGACGTATCCATGCTTGGGGTGGCCGTCGGCATCGCGTGGGCCCCGGTCATGATGTGCATACCGAGGATCCCAGCCACAATGGCCAGGAATCCCGTCAGCAGCGCGGCACGGGTCAGGAACGCCGTCACGCGGCCGGATCCGGTTGCTGCCATGGTGTTCCTCCTTCCGTAGCCGTTCATGGGTTTAAGGGTACGGCAGGGATCTTACCCTGCCGGGCTTAGGGTTCAACGAACCTGGGAGGGATTCAGTTTCACACTTCGCAGCAACTGAGCGTTCAGGGCCGTGATGATTATGATTTTCCATTGTTGCCCTCTCCTGGGTGGGAAGTCTGCCCTGACGGAGGCAGCGGCGCTGTCCGTCAGGGTGGGCGTTGGACTACCTGCTGGTGAGGCTGTACCCGGCGTCCCGGACATCAGTTTCGGTATGGGTGCCGGAGACGGTGAGCCGGGATGCCCCTCCGGGCACCAACTCGACGGTGACGGCCTTCACTCCGGCGAGGGAGGACACTGCCTTTTCAACGCTCTGGACGCAATGCCCGCAGGTCAGTCCTTCGACGGAGTAGTCGCTGCCTTGAATTGCCGGCGACGCCAGGTCCGGGAAGAGGTGGAGCAGCAGCTGCATCCGGACGGTTCAGCGGCCACGAGGGGCAGCCCGGTCCGGGTTTCGGGTGCACACATGTCAGTTCGGTCCTTTGCAAGAGAAATCATGGGGAGGCGCTGGGGTTGAACGGCTGTAACGGCCGGAAAGCGCATCGGCCTGGACAAACCACTTCACTGACAACACCTGAATAATACCCCCATGGGGTATTATTGGCAAGGTGGATGCCGGCGTCCCCTCGCGGAGATTGAACAGCTGGCGTGAGCGGCCGGGCCCGGCGCACCCCTTGTTTAGACCGGCAGGCCGGGTTCGGGTTGCATCACCGGGCCGGGGTCCTCTGCCCTCGAGTGGCCCCGTTATTCAAATGTGACAATGGGTCAGCTCTTCCTGTACGGTCGAATTCGTGCCGGTTTTCTCCGAGGGCGGCACTCCCGCGTTGATTGCCTAACTCTGCCGCTGCCCGGGATCCGATCGCATATTTCGTCCGGCAGAGACGGGGAACCCAATTAGTGGCCTGCTTCGGGCAGGCCTTGGGGTGAAGCCGCTGTACTGCACTTTGTGCAGAACCGCGGCCGGGTGTCTCCCATCCGAATCCGACAGCTCACCTCGCAGGCATTGGGAGAGGCCACTTCATGTCCATTCGCAGAACTCACGGCCGCCACCGCGCGGTCACCGTCCAGACGAGCCCGCTCACGGCCCTGTCCAGGACCGTCGCCGACAATGCCGGAGGTGTAGGTCGTCAGGCGGCCGTTATCGCTGCAGCCTCCGGCCTGGTCCTGACCAGCGGCATCGCCGCGCAGGCCGCAGACGCCCCCGCGCAGCGCGATGCTGAACCGGCTTCAAACCTTGAGGTCACCAGTCAGGCCCCGGCGCCGCTCAGCGCCGACGCGACGGTCAGGATCTCGTACGAGCGTCCCGACGTCAGCACCACGCCGGCCCCGGTCGTGGAGGCACCCAAGCCTGCTGCCGCGCCGGCAGCTTCCGCCGCCCCGGCGAAAGCCACGATCACCGTAGCCCCTGCTGCTGCGCCAGTGGCCGCTCCGGCCGCTGGCGGCGTGAACGCGACCATGGTTTCTGCCGCTTACGCCCAGATCGGCATGATCCAGGACTGCACCAGGCTGGTTGAACAGGCACTTGGCGCCGCAGGGATTCCCGTCGGGGACCTTGGACCGATGCAGTTCATGAACTACGGCACCGTCGTCACGGACCCCCAGCCCGGGGACATGGTCATGCAGCCCGGACACGTGGGTATCTACGTCGGCAACGGCCAGGTCCTCAGCTCCGGACTGAACGGCAAGAACGAAACCGCAGTCCACCCCCTGACGTGGATGACAGCCAAAGGCTCAGTCACCTTCGTCCGCGCCGGGTAACCAACAACGAGAAGGCCGGTGATTCGCTGCCTTGGGGGCAGCGTATCACCGGCCTTCTCCATGCCCACCTAAGGATCGGGCATCCCGCGGCAGGCACCCTGACGAGATCAGAGGACTGGTACCAGTGCGGGCGTGGTCGGGGCCGCGGACGCCTTCTGAGCGGTGAAGCGGCGCAGCCGCAGGGAGTTGGTGACAACCAGGACGGAGCTGGCTGCCATTGCGGCTCCTGCGATCATCGGATTGAGCAGACCCAGGGCCGCGACCGGGATGCCGACGGCGTTGTAGAAAAACGCCCAGAACAGGTTGGTCTTGATCGTGGCCAGCGTCCGCCGGGAGAGCTCGATGGCGTCCGCGACTTGGCCCAGGTCGCTTCCCATCACTGTCAGGTCCGCGGCGGCAATCGCAACGTCGGTGCCGCTGCCCATCGCGATGCCCAGGTCAGCCTGGGCCAAGGCGGCTGCATCATTCACGCCATCACCGGCCATCGCCACGATAGCTCCGCCGGCCTGCAGCCGGCGGACGGCCTCTACCTTGCCCTCGGGCAGGACTCCGGCCATCACATCTTCCGCCGGGATGCCCACCTGTGCGGCTACGGTGGAGGCGACCGAGGCGTTATCCCCGGTCAGCAGGACGGGCCGCAACCCCAGAGCTTTCAGCCGTCCGATCGCGGCCGCAGATCCTTCTTTGACCGTGTCGGTGAGGCTGATGATTCCCTCGGGTTCACCATCAATGCCGACCCAGATGACGGTCGCGCCGGCTCCCTCCTGTGACCGCAGCTCCGTGTAGTTGTCCGCGGAGGGAGTGATGCCGTTATCCTCCAGCCAGCCGGCCCGGCCGGCAACCACCCGCCGGCCGTCCACAGTCCCGCGCACGCCCCCACCCGGTGCGCTGTCGAAAGCTGTGACGGGCAGCAGCGGGGCGTTGGCCTTGGCTGCACGGGCGATTGCGTGGGCGATCGGGTGTTCGCTGGCGGCTTCGACGGCTCCTGCCAGGGCAAGGATCTCCTCCCCGGTCGTCGAGGTGAAGGACTGCACGGCGGAAACGGAAAGTTGTCCGCTGGTTACCGTTCCGGTCTTATCCAGCACGATGGTGTCCACGGTCCGGGTGTCTTCGAGGACCTGCGGGCCCTTGATGAGTATGCCCAGCTGCGCGCCGCGTCCGGTCCCAGTCAGCAGTGCCGTGGGCGTGGCCAGGCCCAGGGCGCAGGGGCAGGCGATCACCAGGACCGCGACCGCGGGGGTAAAGGAGGACTGCAGGTCACCGGTGGAGAAGAACCATACCGCGAAGGTCGCGGCTGCTATGACGAGGACGACGGGGACGAAGACTGAGCTGATCCGGTCAGCGAGCCGGGCAATCGGGGCCTTGCCGCTCTGGGCCTGGCTGACCAGCTTTCCCATCTGCGCGAGCGTGGTTTCGCTGCCCACACGGGTTGCCTTAACCAGCAGCCGCCCGTTCGTGTTGATCGTCGCCCCGATGACGGTGTCATCGACGCCGACTTCCACCGGAAGTGATTCACCGGTGATCAGGGAAGTGTCCACGGCGCTTTGGCCTTCGATGACGTATCCGTCAGTGGGGACTTTTTCGCCCGGGCGGACGACGAAGACATCGCCGGGCCGTAACTGGTCGGCAGGGATCCGGGTCTCGACCCCGCTGCTGAGAACTGTTGCTTCCTTCGCCCCCAGGTTCAGCAGCGCCCGCAGCGCGTTGCCCGCACGCTGTTTCGCGCTGGCTTCCAGGTACCGGCCCAGCAGCAGGAATGTCGTGACGACGGCGGCGACCTCGAAGTACAGGGCATGGGCGCTCATGTCCATGCCCGGGTGCTCGGTCAGGGCAGGGTCCGCGAAGAGTTGCCAGGCCGAAAACAGGAAGGCGGCACTCACGCCGATCGATACCAGGGTGTCCATGGTGGATGCCAGATGCCGGGCATTGACCGCCGCGGCACGGTGGAAGGGCCATGCGGACCAGCTGACCACGGGCAGGCTCAGCGCGAAGGCCACCCAGCCCCAGTTCGGGAACTGCGCTGCCGGGACCATGGAAATGATCACTACCGGCAGGGTTAAAATAGCAGCGAGCAACAGCCGCGGACGCAGGGCGGCGGCTGCTGCAGAGGCGGGCTGAGCCTCATCGTTCAGGCCAGTCAGGGCCGGGTCATCCTCAGGCCCCAGGCCGCGTCCTTCGCCCGTCCCGGGGGTTACTTTGAGTCGTGCCGAGTAGCCGGTGGCTGTGACCGTATCGATGATCTGTTGGTCCGTGATGGAGTCCGGAACGGTGACCTGTGCGGATTCCAGCGGAAGGTTCACGCTGGCCTCGACTCCGTCGAGTTTGCCAAGTTTGCGTTCGACCCGGGCGACGCACGAGGCGCAGGTCATGCCTTCGATGTCGAGTTCGATGATGCGGGTCTTGGTAAAGGTTTCGGCGGCCATCCTTAGGTCCCGCTGCTGACCAGGGCGTAGCCGGCTTCCGTGATGGCTTCGCTGATCTGTTCAGGCTCCAGTTCGGACGCCGAGGTGATGGTGGCAACCGAAAGTCCGTCCGTGTTCAGCTGGACGGCTACCTCCTTAACGCCGTCGAGTTTCTGAAGCTCTTCGGTGACTGAGGCAACGCAGTGGCTGCAGTCCATGCCCGAGATGTTGACCGTTGTGTTGATGCTCATGGCGATTTCCCTTCGTTGCTAGCGCAGCAGACGCCCGATGGCCTCTGTTGCTTCCTTGACTTTCGCCCCGCCGGCTGCGTCGGATTCCGCCGCGGCGTTGACGACGCAGTGGCCAATATGTTCTTCCAGCAGGCCCAAACTGACCGCGTGCAGAGCTTTGTTCACGGCCGCGACCTGGGTCAGGATGTCGATGCAGTACGAATCCTCATCGACCATCCGGGCGATGCCGCGCACCTGCCCCTCAATGCGTTTAAGCCGGCGCAGATACGCGTCCTTCTCGCTGGTGTACCCGTGGTCGGCCGCCACGACGGCGGCGGTGGTCTCAGCAGCGTCCTGGCTGATGGGAATTCCTTCATGCATACAAATACTTTATACCCCTAGGGGGTATACTTGCAACTACCCTTTCGGGGTATACGCGTCTGCACGTTTTGCGCCTGCAGAGAGGTGCTATGACTGACCCGAAAGCTAAAGTCTCCTGTGACAGACGGCAATGCCGGTGACGCCGGTGTGTCAGCATGGGGAGACGCTGAGCAAACCGCCAGCCTGATGCGATCATGCCAAGCATTGTCGCCAACCCGTGAGGATTACAGAACCGTATGCCCAGCGATAACCACGAAGTTTCCCTCACCACGCCTCCTGGAGTGGTGCCAGCTGGCAGCACGAGGATGCCGCTTCCGGCCCGACGGCTTGTCCTGATCGGCGCAGCCTGCCTGCTGGTGGGGATTCTGGCAGGCCGGTTCATCTTTGGCGGCCTTGTCCTGGCTTCGGCAGGAACCGGGGCCCTGGCCGTGGCGCTCTCCTACAGTGCCGGCCCCAGATGGTTCTCTCCATTGTCCTGGCTCGTCAGCAGCGCCGGTGCGATCTGGACAGCAGCAACAGCCGGGTACTGGTGGGTCATTACCGCGGCCGCTGACGCCTCTGCGGCCGCACCGGCCATCGCGCCGGCCTTGTTCTACATCGGCCTCGGGGCACTCATCACCATGGCGGCCGGCCTGCTTGCAGCCATGATCCTGCGGACAGTCCGGAGCCGGGGAGTCAGTCCGGGCGTGGAGCTGACAGAGGAACCCGGGAAAGGACAAGGCTCCGCCGCTCAGCCGCAGCCTCACCAGGGCGAATGACAGTGGGCAGGACGTGCGACACGCTTGCTTAACAGGGCTGGGCACAACAGAGCCCCGGCAGCCGGCGCCTCCCTTCGGCCCAGGATTCTCCTGACATCATGACCGGCGCCCCGACAACTGTCAGGGCGGGAAAGGAATCCCTTGAGCCGTAGAGTTCACTGCGTGAGGTTGAACCACTGATGGGCCACGGACACACCCACTCTCTTACCGAGCCGGATCCGTCACCGGGGGCGGTGGCCCTGAGGCGTCGGGCAAACCGGCTGCTTTTCGCCGTCCTGGTGCCACTGGCTCTGCTGACGCTGGCCGCCATGATCCTGATGTGGCCCTCCGGGGGCAGGGAAGGTCTCACCCTTGCCAACCCGTACGCCGGTGCGCCCGGCGCTACCTTTGAAACCGGCAAGATCCAACGCGTGGTTCAGGAAAGCTGTACGCAGGAAGCAAACCCGGATGCCGGCGGACAGGGCGCCTCCGAATGTGTGTTTGCGTTTACCGAGCCGGATAAAGGCGGCAGCCCGGTCAAGGTGATTATCAACCCTGACGTCGCGAAGTCCCACGGGGTAAAGGCCGGAGACAACATCAGCTACGTGGATTTGACGGCATCCGTAGGCGCCGGCGCCGGGCAGCAGGCCACACCCCGGTTCATTTTTGTCGACTTCGTCCGTACCGTGCCGATTTTTCTGTTGGCCGTCCTGTATTCCGTTGTGGTGGTCGCCGTGGCTCGCTGGCGCGGGCTCCGGGCTCTGGTTGGACTGGTGGGCGCATTCGCTGTTCTGGCCGGTTTCATGCTCCCCGGCCTGGTGGAAGGAAAACCACCGCTGCTGCTCGCAGTCGTAGGGTCGACCGTGATCATGATCGGTATGCTGTACTTCGCGCACGGGTTCTCCGCGCGAACGTCCACCGCACTTCTGGGCACAATGTTCGGGTTGGGCATCACCGCGCTGCTGGCGGCCTGGACAACGGACGCGGCGAATCTGTCAGGTAGCGGAAGCTTCGAGGCCGCCACCTTGGCCAATATATCGGGCGACATCTCGATCTCCGGCATCGTTCTGTGCGGACTGATCATTTCCGGGCTTGGCGTGCTCAACGACGTCACAATCACCCAATCGTCCGCGGTATGGGAACTCTACGAACTGGCTCCGGAAACCTCCGCCCGCAAGCTCTTCAGCTCCGCAATGCGGATCGGACGCGATCACATTGCCTCAACCGTCTATACGATTGCGTTCGCCTACGCAGGTGCCGCCCTTCCCATCATGATCATAGTGATGCTCTACAGCCGACCCCTGGGCGAGGCGCTGACCAGCACCGAGATGTCGGAGGAGGTGGTCAGAACCCTGGTCGGCTCCGTGGGGCTGGTGCTCGCCATCCCTGTCACGAGCTTCATCGCCGTCCTGGTGGTCAAAGCAACAGGGCCCCGGAGCTCCTTCCCTTGGGCCCGTTCCGCAGGTGCGAACGGTTCCCGGAACCACTCGGCGGGAAAGGACCGAACGCTTATCTGATCAGACCACGGTTTTGGCTATCTTTTCCGGGGTTCCCCCTCTACGTCAGGCTGGTTGTGAGTCATTCATGTCTTGATAGAAGGAGCCGACCGTGACATTCGTTAGCCAAGGTTTTACCCGTGATGAGATTCGGGAATTGGTGCATGAGTATCATCTGCAGCCGTATGGGACCAAGAAGACCTGGCTTGCCAATCAGTCGATGACGGAATGGACGTTTCGGCGGTGGCGGAAGCTGGTGTTCGAGGGTGATCTCGACCGGAATCTCATTCCGCGAGAGCATGGGGGTATGACCTGTACGAATGGCGAGTGGTCCGCGTTTGAGAAAGCGCGCGCCCGGGAGATCGCTGAACACCAGTCCGAAGTTGAACAGCTCCAGGGCCGGATCCGTGAGCTTGAGGGTACGAATTCAGCGTTGGGAAAAGCTATCGGGCTCTTGCACGAGTTGAGCGTGCCAGAGCCCGATACGGCGCAGACGAAAGATCCGAAAGGTTCATAGCCGCTGAGAACCTTCTTGTCCGGTCTCTGACGAAGCTCACGGGCTCGCAGCGGCAAGCTCTCGAGTCTGCCGGCGTCTCGCGCTCGACGTGGCATTACCGGCAGAACCCCCGCGAGCCGGTGCGGGACCCGCTGCGGCAGTCTGAGCGCGCTTACCAGTCACGGATCAGCACACAGGATCGTGACCGGATCTCGGAATACATCATGGACGGCTGGGCCAACCAGGTCTCCGTTGACCATTCCTTCGCAGGGATGGTGGGGCGCAGCATCTGGTCCTCGACCTGCGTCGCGATACGCCACCACGTGCGGCGGGAAGCGAGCATCACCCCGGTGTCCCAGGCCACCATCCTGCGACCCCCGCGATGCGTCGGGCAATCTCCAAGATGCGTTTAGAACCTGCTTCGTCTTCAGCCGAAGCCAAAGTGATCTGTTCTGGTCCATGCCCGGAGTTTTTCAACGTATAGGCAAGGCCCTCTGCCCATTCAGCCGCCCTCATACGTCCACCCTAGCGGTCAGCTCAGACGATGGGACGTCTTCATCGGCCGGGCTACAATCGCTACACGCCCGATGGCTCAACAGTATTCGGAAGGAGTTCAAAGTGTGCCCTGACCTCGAAAGGCGGTCGCCGCTTAACCAGCGAAAAACCTCGTAAAGCCCTAAATACAAGGGCAATACGAGGTTTATCCCGAGCTTCCTATCAGAATCGAACTGATGACCTTTTCATTACGAGTGAAACGCTCTACCGACTGAGCTAAGGAAGCACCGCACAAATTCACCCGGCGTAACCGGGCGGTTCATGCAAGAGTCAACTGTAATAGAGTCCCTGCGCCCGGGTCAAAATGGGCGTCCCAAACTCCTCAGCAGACGGTGTTGTCGGCGGGAACCGTTCCGTCCACAAGGTACTTGTCCACCGCGTCTTCGAGGCAGCTGTTGGCGCGGCCGTAGGCGGTGTGGCCCTCTCCCTGCCAGGTCAGCAGGGAGGCGTTGCCCAGCTGTTTGCGCAGGGATGCGGCCCATTCCACGGGGGTGGCAGGGTCGCCGGTGGTTCCGACAACCACGATCGGGGCTTCACCGGTGTATTCCACCGGGGCCGGGGTGCGTACGTTTTTGTACGGCCAGTCCAGGCAGTTGGTGCCGCCGTAGGCGAAGAAGTAGCCGAGGGTGGGGGAGGCCTGCATAAGCCGCTGCTGTTCGGCATGCATGGCGGCGGTGTCGGACACCATGGGGTAGTCCAGGCAGTTGATCGCAGTAAAGGCGAAGGTGGAGTTGGACGTGTACTTCCCGTCGGCGCCGCGGTCCGCGCCGAGGTCCGCCAGGCGGAGCATCAGGCTCACGTCACCCGTCATGGCGGCCTCCAGGGCCTGGGTCAGGGCTGGCCAGCTCTGGTCGTTATACAGCGGAGTGATGAGGCCGCTGACGAACATCGTGGCATTCACCAGGCGGCCGTCCTTGGCCAATCGGGGTGTCGCCTGGACGGAGTTGATGATGTCGCGGATCTGCTGGACGCCGCTGTCCACGTTCCCGCTGAGCGGACACGAGGATTCCTGCTGGCAACTGGCCACATAGGCCCTGATGGCTTTTTCGAAAGCCACGGCCTGGCCGCTGGTCAGCTCCTCGTTGCTGATGGACGGATCCAGGGCGCCATCAAGGACCATGCGGCCCACATTGTCCGGGAACAGCGAGGCGTAGGTGGAACCAAGGAAGGTGCCGTAGGAGTACCCCAGGTAATTGAGCTTGGAGTCATTGACCACGGCCCGCAGGATGTCCAGGTCCTTGGCCGCACTGACCGTGTCCACGTGGCCCAGTACCGGACCGGTCTGTGCGGCACACTGCGCGGCGATGGCCTTGTTGTCGGCCAACGCGGCGGCAAGCCCGGCGTCGGTATCCAAGGCGTAGATTTTTGCCCGGGACGCGTCCCGTTCGGCATCCGTCAGGCACTTAACGGGGGCGGAGCGCTTGACGCCCCGCGGGTCAAAGCCCACCAGGTCGTAGTTGGCCCGGACGGACTGCGAGAAGTGCGTTCCGGCCGCATCCTTGACGAAGTCGTAGCCGGACCCGCCCGGACCGCCCGGGTTGACCAGCAGGCTCCCGGTCTTCTTGCCGGTGCTGGGAGCCCGCAGCGCAGCTATCTGGATCTTGTCGCCGTCAGGCTTCGAGTAGTCGATGGGCACGGTGACCTTGGCGCACTGGAAGCCGTTTTCGCATGGCTCCCACACGACCTCCTGGGCGTAGAAGGAATCCAGTCCAGCGGGCGCGGACGCCACGATGGCAGGGTCTGCCTTCGCCGTAGCGGGGGCCGCGTCCGGGGTGTCCCCGCCAAAGAGGCTGCACGAGGCCAGCGTCAGAGCCAGGATCAGGGCGCCGGCAGCCCGCAGCCCAATCACCAGGGATTGGGAGCGTGCGGGCAGGGGGCGTGCAGTCATCGAGCGGTCTCCTAGTAGTTGCTAGATCAGGCTGGCTGCCATCGACTCAATGGTCAATAGCGGAGCAACGTTAGTGGTGGTAATTCGTTGGCGGGCTTTGTTGATGGCGTCCATGCGGGCGAGGGTGGTCTCCGGGGCAGACCGGGCGGCGAATTCCTCCAGCTCGCCCCTGAGCTCAACGTTCACCAGCTCCACGGCGTTCCCGAGCTGGATGATCAGCACATCCCGGTAGAACGAGAGGAGGTCTGTCAGTGTCCGGTCCAGGGAGTCAGTGATGGATCGCTTGGCCCGTCGTTTCTGGTCGTCTTCAAGCTGCCTGACCTGGCTGCGCATGGATGGCGGGAGCGTCCCTGACTCCGGGGCACCCAGAGTGGCCAGCAGCGCAGCCTTCTCGGCGGCGTCGCGCTCTTCATTGGAACTGTTGGCTTCCGCGGTGGCGATCTTCACCAGCTTGTCCGCCATCATTACCGCCGCGGTGACGCCGCGCAGACCCAGCGGGAACCTCACGGTTTCCAGCCGGCGTTCCCTCGCCTCAGGGTCCCGCGCCAGCCGGCGGGCGATTCCCACATGGCTTTGCGCCGCGCGGGCCGCGCGTTCGGCGAGCACCGGGTCCACCCCGTCGCGCTTGACCAGCAAAGCGGCGACGTCGGCCGCCGGCGGCAGCCGCAGGGCCACGGCCCGGCAGCGCGACCGGATGGTCACCAGAACGTCTGCGGGCGACGGAGCACAAAGCATCCAGATGGTCCGCGGCGTGGGTTCTTCGATGGCCTTCAGCAGCACATTGGTGGTCCGCTCGGCCATACGGTCGGCGTCTTCCACCACGATGATCCGCCAGCGCCCGGACGACGGCCGGTTGCCCGCCTTGGAGACCAGGTCGCGGGCTTCATCGATGGTGATGGTGACCTTCTCGGTCCGGACGTACGTCACGTCCGAATGGGTCTCGCCAAGGATGGTCAGGCAGGCAGGACACTCGCCGCAGCCGCGCCTGGCGACGTCGTCCTGGTCGCAGTTGAGGGCGGCCGCGAAGGCCTTCGCGGCATTGGAACGCCCGGAGCCGGGCGGGCCCGTGAACAGCCAGGCATGGGTCAGTCCCTCGCCCCGCGAGGCCTGGCGGAGCTGTTCGACGACGGCGGGCTGGCCCTGAAGGTCGTCCCAGACAGTCATGCGGCGCCCCGGCCAGCAGACGCGAGCACGGCATCCACCCGGGTGAGGATCCGCGCCGCCAGTTCGTCAACGGGCAGGTCAGCCGGCAGGACCAGATACGTCTCCGGCCGGCCGGCGGCCAGGTCGAGGAACGCCCCGCGGATTGTTGAATGGAACTCATCGGCCTCTGACTCAAGGCGGTCTTCGGCGGCGTCGCCGGCTGAGCGGCGGCGGCGGCCGTCAGCGGGATGCACGTCCAACAACACCGTGAGATCGGGCTGCAGCCCCGACGTCGCCCATTCGTTGAGGGTACGCACGGCGTCGGCACCCAGATCCCGGCCGGCCCCCTGGTACGCCACGGACGAATCAATATAGCGGTCCGTCAGGACAACCTCGCCGCGTGCCAGCGCCGGGCGGATGACCTGGCTGGCATGGGCAGCGCGGGAGGCGGCGAAGATGAGGGCCTCGGTGTGGGCGTCGATGTGGCCATGGCCGTGGTCCAAGACCAGGGAACGCAGTTTTTCGCCAATGGGCGTCCCGCCGGGTTCGCGCGTCCGCAGGACCGTCAGGCCACGTGTTTCCAGGGTCTCGGCAAGCCGGGCGGCCTGGGTGGACTTGCCGGCGCCGTCGCCGCCCTCGAAGGCGATGAAAAGTCCGGGGCTGTTGGTGGTCACTGCTCAAGACTACCGACTTCGGACGCCGCCGCACGTCCAAGTACGCTTTCTCCATGAGTCTCTCGGAACAGTACGCAGCATCCCTGTCGGCCGAAACCTTGGTGGTTGCCGCCGGCCGGCCGCCGCGTGAGCGGGACGAGCCCGTCAACCCGCCCATCGTGCTGTCCTCGACGTACTTCGGCACAGGAGCGCTGGGCGACGGGGACCGGGGCTACGGCCGCTATTCCAACCCCACCTGGGATCCCTTTGAGGAGGCCCTGGGCCAGCTTGAAGGATCTGAACTGCCCGGCCTGCTTTACGCGTCCGGACTCGCAGCCGTCAGTTCCGCGCTGTCCCTGCTGCCCGCCGGAGGCGTCCTGGTGATGCCGTCGCACAGCTACGCGGGCTCGCTCGTGATGGCCACGGAGCTGGCGCAGAAGGGCTTCCTGGAACTGCGGACGGTGGATATCGCGGACACAGACGCGGTCAAAGCACAGCTGGCCCCGCAGGGCCCGGACGCCAAAGCGGCCAGGATGCTGTGGCTTGAGAGCCCCACCAACCCCATGCTGGGCATCGCCGATATTCGCGAACTCACTGCGGCCGCCCATCAGGTGGGCGCCATTGTGGTGACGGACAATACGTTCTCCACGCCATTGGTCCAGCAGCCGCTGAGCCTGGGTTCCGACGTCGTCCTTCACTCGGTGACCAAATACCTGGCCGGACATTCGGACGTCGTCCTCGGCGCCCTGGTGACCTCCAACCCGGAAATCCGGGCAGCGCTCCTGCACCACCGCACCATCCACGGCGGCATTGCCGGGCCGTTCGAGGCATGGCTGGCGCTGCGCGGCCTCCGGACCCTGGCGCTGCGCGTGGAACGGTCACAGGCATCCGCCGCGGTCCTGGCCGACCGCCTGAGCACGCACCCCCTGATCGAAAGCATCCGGTTCCCGGGACTGCCCACGGACCCCGGCCACGAACGGGCGAAGACCCAGATGACGGGTTTCGGTTCCATTGTGTGCGTGCAGATCGCGCCGGTTGCCGGCCTGAGCGGAGCGGACGCCGCGGACAAACTGGTCCGCGCGCTGCAGCTTTGGCTGCCAGCCACCTCCCTGGGCGGGGTGGAATCGCTGATCGAAAGGCGCCGCCGCCACACGGCTGAGCCGCTGAGCGTCCCGGACAACCTGGTGCGCCTGAGCGTCGGCATTGAGAATATTGAGGACCTCTGGGCCGATTTGAAGCAGGCGCTCGACTCGCTGGGCCGCTAGGCTTGGACGGTGGACGGTGAACTGATAATTCGGCCTGTAGAGCTGGCAGTGTTTTTTATCCTTGCCCTGGTGGCACTCGGACTTGAAGTGTGGGCTCTGCTGGACTGCGTCAGGCACAAGTCCGCCGCCTTTGAAGCGACGGGCAAACGAACCAAGACGTTCTGGCTTGCGCTGACCGGCGGCGCCACGCTGATCGGCGTCATCTCGCTCTTCAGCGGCGGCGGAATCTTCGGCACGCTTGGACTCTTTGGGCTCGCGGCCGTGGTGGCAGCCTCGGTGTACCTCGCCGACGTCCGGCCAGCGGTCAAGGACGCGGGCCGCGGCGGCAGCCGCAACACGGGGCCCTACGGCGGCTGGTAATCCCCACCGGCCCCCTCAGCTCGCAAGCTCGCTCAGGGAACCCTGCCAGCGTGGGCCCAACCACCGGCCCCCTCAGCTCGCAAGCTCGCTCAGGGAACCCTGCCAGCGTGGG